>DATCXG010000490.1:0-4475 GCA_036565945.1 Gemmatimonadaceae bacterium | reverse complement strand
GCTGCGGCAGCCGAGCCGGCAGCCGGGTCTGAATACGGGTGAGGCATGGGGTCTCGGCGTTGGTTGTGCAGAGAACTTTATAATACAAAGTATATTCGCGCAAGAGGCGCGATTTGCCTCCTCGCTGGGGAGCGGCATCCGCGTACGCACGCCTCGACGTCACCGGCCACGTAGCAGTTGCGACCCGCGTCCGACTAGAGTACTTTGTGATACAAAGTAACCCCTCCGGGTGGCGGAAGGTCCAATTGCGCAGGGAGGTAGCAATGAAGAAGTGGCTGAAGCGCATCCGCGGTGCGCTCGGAATGGGCGTGACGTGGGCGGTCGGATGGGCGCTCGTCGGTCTGCTGATAGGGGTGAGCAGTTTGCTCCTGCCCGGTCTCCCGTGGGATTCCTTCTTCGAGGTCTTCGATGCCCCGTTGCCAGCGCTGGCGGTACCGGGCTTCTTCGGGGGTGTACTCTTCTCGGCGGTGCTCGGGATCGCGGGGCGCCGTCGCAGATTCGATGAGTTGTCGCTTCCCCGATTCGCCGCTTGGGGGGCGGTCGGCGGTCTCTTACTGAGCCTGGTCCCGGCCACCATGGTTGCTGTGGGATTAGCGACTCCTCGCAGCTCGGAGGGTGCGCTGTGGCAGATCACCGCCATGATAAGCGGTCCCCTCATTCTCCTGAGCACAGTCTCGGCTTCCGGTTCGCTGATGCTAGCCAGAAGGGCAGAGGACCGTGAGTTGCTCGAAGCCGGTGAGGGCCTGGCCGGGGTAGGGCTTACCGAAGGCGACGCGGGTACGAACACTCGCTAGGCTGAGGTGAGGGCCTGCGCACGGTGGAGCATCCGCCTGATCCCGGCGGCGGCGTGCCGCTGGGGATGCGCGCCCACCGCGATGCGAATGCCGATGCGCTGCGCTCGTGACTAGCGCGACCTTCCCGGTCAGTCGTTTCGCTCCTTTGCCATGCGGTGACCTCGAGCTTCCTCATACCCTCAACAAGGGAATGAGCACGGTCGCACCATCCATCAGTGCGTGCGCAAGCGCGAGCGGAATCAACCGTCGCAGTCGCAGATACAAAAGCGCTTCGAAGACGGAGAACGGCACCGACGCCAACAGCCGAGAGGCCATGAACTTCGCGTCAAAAGTCAACGGCATGAAAGCATGCTGCATCGACCAGACGAACGCCACGACCGCGACCGCCACGCTCGTACTCCGACTGAGCACCTGGAAGCGGGGCAGCAGATAGCCGTTGTAGGTCATCTGCTCGGTGATCCCCCAGAGGAATGGGAATACCAGCAAGCTGTACAGAGCAGCCCACAATGGCAGGCCTCCCAGGAAGTACGGCTGCTCGACTCTCCCGTACACGATCCAGCCTGCCGCGTAGGTGCCAGCGAAAATGAATACGAGGCTCACCGGGATGAGCGCGAACCCGAGAAGTACGTCGCGGCCGAGACGCGTTCGCTCGAACCCGACGAGATCGGACAGGCGGCTTCCCTCGCGGCGCGTGAACCGCCAGAGCAGCGTCAGGCATCCGGCGTCGATCAATGTCGCGTACACCGGCAGCCAGGGCTCAGCGTCATGCCATGGAGTCGGCGACGCTCGCACGAGGAAGATGGCCGCGACAACGGCTTGCGCCCCCACGGCAAAGACTGGGCGCGCAAACAGCATCAGTGCCGGGCCGCGCCCCGTCAGCGTTCCCGTCTCCCGCCGCCGAAGCAGGGCCGCGTGGGAATTCGGGTTCATGGCCGGATGTCAGGCCCCCTTATTCTTGTCGTCCCAGAGCATTGGCTCCCAGAGCTCGACCTTGTTCCCGTCCGGATCCATGATCCAAGCGAACTTGCCGTTCTCGTGCGATTCGGGTCCGCCGACGATTTCGACGCCGCCTGCACGAAGCTGGGCGAGCATCTCGCTGAGGTTGTCGACCCGGTAGTTGATCATGAACGAAGAATCACTGGGGCTGAACCACTGGCTGTCTCTTTCGGCGAGATGCCACACAGTGAGGCCGCGATCCTCGGCTTTGTCTTCAGGCCATCTGAGAATGGCGCCGCCAAAGTCTTCGAGCCGCATGCCCAAGTGCTTCTGATACCACGCTGCCAGCGCAGCGCTATCACCCCTACTCTTGAAGAAGATGCCTCCGATTCCGGTAATCTTCGCCATCTTAGCCTCATATCTGGTGTGTACGGTCGGGAACATCATGAACGGCAATGTTCGGGAACATGGCTGACACGCATTCCAACCTGCACGGCGACACTCGATTCAGCGAGGCGCGCCGCTGCCCTGGTTGGAGACAGCCCCGATGGAGGAACGACCACGGTCAGTAGATCGCTCGTCAGGCTCAACGATCGTCAGGTGGCGCTCACCGGTACTCGAATCGCCAGACCCCTGCGGAAGTTTGGTTCGCGTCGTCGTAGCCGCCCGCAATGACGACATCTCCGTTGCCCAACGGTGCGGCTGCGGCAAAACGGAGCGCGGCTGGGAGGCGGCCGCCAATGGCGCGAAATTGTCCGTGCGCAACATCGAGGAGTTCGGCGGTCTGTGCTCCGGACGTGACGAGCACGTTGCTATCTGGTAGCAGGATCGTGGTCCCAGCGATCTTGTAGCGCGCGTTGGCCATGGAGGGGCCACGCTCGAAGATTCCCCTGCGCGGGTCGTAGATCTCCGTCGTGGCGTAGTACACGCGGTCGCTACGATCCGCGCCGCCGATGACCAGCACTCGACCGTCCGCCATCTTCACGGCATCGTGCTTATGCCGTGGCGTGCCGAGCGTGCCGGTCGACTCGAATCGACGGGATTGCAGGGAGAAGATCTCCGCGCTCGAGTAGACCACCATGTTCTGCCGTCGTCCGTTGTGGCCGCCAACGATCAAGATTCGTCCGTCCTGAAGCAGTGTCGCCGAGTGGCTCTCGCGCGGTACGCTCATCGATCCGACCAGCTCGGAGCGCCCGGTCGCGGGATCGTACAGCTCGGCGCTCCGAAGGAACGTCCAGCCATGCCCCACTCCTCCGGCGAACAGGATGCGACCATCCGGTAGGAGCGTCGCGGTATGGCCACTGCGCGCCTCGACGAGGGACCCGGCAGTATGAAATCGGTTCGTTGACGGCTCGAACACCTCGAGCGATGTCAGATAATCGCCGTTGTAGCCACCGGCGACGAGGACGCGACCATCGGGCAGCAACGTAGCCGTGTGGCCCGCGCGCGGAGTCGCGAGAGAACCGACCTCGCGAATCGAATTGTCGCGCGGATCGAATCGCTCGACGCTTGCGAGACTTCCGCCACCCTCCGTCATTCCGCCGGTGAGCAGGATGCCGCCCGATGGAAGGGTCGTTGCCGTATGTGCAGCCCGCGCAGCGCGGAGCGTCGCCACCCGCCGGATGGACTGTTCCGCGGTCGTCGGAGCCAACGGTCTGTCGGCCGCGAGTGTCAGCGATGCGATGCAGAGGAGCCCCATGAGACGAGTCGAAGACATGGTCATCCCCCTTTTCTCAGCGGTTCGGGCCGCCTGACGCAGAGCTCACCGACGAGCGCGCGCTCGGCAAGCGCGATGATGCTCAATTCAGCTCACACTCGCCAGGCGCGCATACGGGGGCCCTGTCACGTTCGTCCGGTGCCACGATTCGTTAGGTGGCCCGCGGTACGGACTCTACTCCTCGTGCCGTGGCGGCAGCGAGCGCCGCGGTCCGGCGCCGAGCGAGCATGGCCGCTGCATCCGGGATCGCCATTACGACCGCCTCTACATGCTTACAGAATTCCGGCTCTTCGCTCGCCGTCCGTAACTCGGCCAGGAAAGGCTGCACCTTGCTGAAGGTCGCGATGATCTCGCCATGTGCGGCGAGGAAGGCGTCCGGGTCGATCGCTCCACCCGTCACGAGCGAGGCAGCCATCTCCCAATAGCCGAGCACCATGCGGAACGACGCATTCCGCTCGCCGCGCACGACCACCACGAGCTCAGCGAAGCTCTCCGGGTTGAAGTCGCGCAGGAACCATGCGCGTGCCTCGCGCAGGACTGCTTCGCGACGCAGGGCGAAGAGCTGAAGGTTGAGTTGCGCGCTCTCGAACGGAGTTGGCATCGTCAGCTACGCGGTAATCGACAATTGTGGCCACCTTGACGCCCCGGCTACGCTGCGAGCGAATCAAACAAGAGCGAGCGCTAAGCGCTCGCAATCCACAGATCGCTCGTCAGCTTCAGCGTTCGTTGGCCAGCAGCCAAGAGATACCTGATCACCGACAAATCGGATGTACCCATGGACCTCGTCGACGGCGCGTTAGCCCGATGGCTACCTTCTCGGCTCATACCGCATGGCCACCGCCCCTGAGCCGAACTCCAGCCGGCTCACGAGCTTCAAGTCGACATGCTTCGATAGCCCCGCGAACAGCGTCGGCCCATGGCCCGCTAGCCTGGGCTGCACCACGAACTCGTACTCATCGATCAATCCCAGCTCCGCCAACGCCAGCGGGAGCTTCACGCCTCCCACGAACAGTCCCTTACCCGACTCC
>DATCXG010000485.1:0-4032 GCA_036565945.1 Gemmatimonadaceae bacterium | reverse complement strand
CGCCGCAATCAGACCAACGAACGCCGCCGCACGCGCCGAGCCGAGCGCCCGAGCCGTGCGCTTCTACGTGGCGAGCGGTCTGCTCGACCACCCCGAAGGCACAGGCACGGCAGCTACCTATAGCTATCGACACCTGCTGCAGCTTCTCTTCGTCAAGATCCGCCAGCGTGAGGGTCAGACGCTGGAGAAGATCAAGCTGGAGATCAAGGACCTGCTCGGCGATTCGCTGGAGCGCAGGGTCGCGTCATCCCTATCGCCGTCGTTGTTCGGTGATGCCGATGTAGCAAACTCACAGGACCCGCACGATACACCGGACAGCGATGCCGTGTGGCACCGCATTGCCGTGGCCAACGGTATCGAGCTGCACGTCCGAGACGACTCTCCCGCCGCGGATCGCGAAGTCTCCCTAGCGATCCGCGAGGCCGTACGGGCGGCGCTTAACTACGGGCTTCAGGGTTCAGGAGGCAGGGTTCAGGAATAACCTCGGGGTGGAGGGCTCAACTCAGGAAGCAGTCCCCTGCCCCCTGAACCCTGAACCCTGAACCCCGTCTTTATGCAGCTCCACTCTGCGGTTCTGCGCGCGGCCGGCATCGCTGGCGTTGGATGCCACGGGGTTGGCTGGGCCATAGCCACGCGAGCGCAGACGGTCGGCCGCCACACCGCGCTCCACGAGGTATGCCTTCACGGCGTCGGCCCGAGCTTGTGAGATCCTGAGGTTCACCGCCTTCGAGCCGCGGCTGTCGGTATAGCCCGCCACCTCGACGCGCACGTCGGGGTTGGCCACGAGGCTAGAGGCTACCTGATCGAGCACGGTGCGCGCCTCGGGTAGCAGAACAGACTTACCGAACTCGAAGTTCACTCCCGTCAGGACCACCGAGGTCTTCTTCTCCTCGAAGATCACCGCGCAGCCGGCCGCATCCACCTTGGTGCCAGCGGTTGTGTTGGGGCACTTGTCCGCCGAATCCACCACCCCATCGGCATCACTGTCCACGGGGACGGGGCAGCCAGCAGCGTCCACCCGCACTCCCGTGGCCGTGTTGGGACACCCATCGGCCGAATCAAGCACCCCGTCACCGTCGCTGTCCACCGGTACGGGACAGCCGCTCGCATCCACGCGAGTGCCCGCAGGCGTACCGGGGCAGCGATCGGCAGAATCGAGGACGCCGTCCGTATCGGAGTCCAGCTCTACCGGGGGTACCGGCGGTTCCGGGGCGACGACGAGGGGCACGGGCCGCTGCCGCGGCTGCGACGTCCTGTTGAAGAGCATCAGGCTAACCCCGCCCTGGAGACCCACGTTCCAGTTGTTCTCGTTCGCGGGACTCTTGTTGACTGGCGACGCGGTGTAGTCCGCCACGGCATCCAACCGCACGGCCAACCAATCGCTGAGCATCACGCGCCAACCGAGCAGCGCGCCCATTCCGTCGTCGCTACCATCGATTGACTTGCGAAATTCATTGCGCGCGTAGCCGGCGCCAACGAGCACCTGGGAGCTGGCCCCTACGGGCTGGTTGTAGACCAGCCGCGCGTGAATCGGCACGTAGCTGAGCTTCCCATCGCCCACCTCGGCGTCGGTGAGCGTGCGCGAGATGTCTCCCTCGACGGCCAGGCGCGGCAGCACGAAGATGCCAAGCCGGCCACCCGGTCCTATCCAGTCGCCGAAGTTGAAGCTATTGTCGAAGATCGTGTAGCGAGCGAACGGGCCGACCTCGATGGTACCCGACCGCTGTGCCGCCGCAGTCGGCGCCAGGATCAGTGCAGCAGAGAAGACGGCTGCCAGACGTGTGAATGATTTCATGGTCCTCACTATCAGTTCAATGAGTTGCCATGGTACCAGGCATCCATGGCGCTTGATTAATCATCATTAGGCGGCGCTCCGGCAAGGGTCGGCGGTATGTTCGGTGTCGAACCATCTGTCCCTGACGTGGGAGGAGAACGGCGTGGGCTATGAGAATGGTATAGTGGTACTGACAGGCGTTGGCCGGTCAGGTCAGACGGGCGAGGTGGTGGCGCGTGCGGCGGCGGCGAAGGGCGCGCGTCTCGCCCTGGTGAGCCGGTCGCTCGAGGATGCTGAAGCACGCCGCGCGGAGTTGCGTGAGGCAGGTTTCGAGGCGCGTGCATTCGCCTGCGACCTGGCAGACGAAGCGCAGGTGGCAAGCCTGGCGAGCTCCGTGAGAAGCGCGTATGGCGAGCGAGTGGATGCTCTCATCAACATCGCCGGCGGGTTCGCCATGAGCGGCCCGGTGGCCGAGAGTGACTTCACCGCGTGGCAGCGGCAGATCACGATCAACCTCACCACCGCGTACCTGGCCACCCGCGCATTCCTTCCATCACTTCGAGCCGCGCGTGGCTCTATCGTCTACTTCTCATCCGCCGCCACACTCCCTGGTGCCAAGGTAGCGCGCATGGCGGCATATGCCGCAGCGAAGAGCGGAGTCATCGAGCTCATGCGCGCCGTCGCGCAGGAAGAGCGAGAGCACGGCGTCCGCGCCAACGCGGTCGCCCCCACCGCGATCCGCACAGCGACCAACGTGGCATCGATGGGTGAGAAGCCACGCTACGTGGAACGCGAAGACGTAGCCGCCACCGTCCTCTGGCTCTGCTCCGACGAAGCGCGCGCGGTAACGGGTGAGGTAGTGGGGATGTGAACTACGGGGTTCAGGGTTCAGGGTGCAGGGTTCAGGAACTACCTCGCGATAGGGATCTCTACACCGAGGCAGCTCCTGTCCCCTGTCAGTTCCCTTACCTCCTGAACCCTGAACCCCGTAGTTATCCGCCTTTCACATTCCCCGGGATTCTGTATCTTCTCCGCATGAGCCTCACCGCGCGACGGCGAATCGCCACGCGGACAATCTTGCTCGATCGATCGCTCGAGTCATTGCCTCTATTCCGCCTCAGCGATTCGACCGACGACTCCGCGATCAGTTATCTACCGCCTTCGGGCGGTCGCTGGCGCGTGCTGCCCAGCCCCGGCGACCGTATCCCAGGCACCTTCGATCAGGACGTCTACATCGAGCTCTGGCATCGCTACCACGAGGCGGGCTGGCCGGCCGATGGTGTGGTCACATTCACTCTTCACGCCTTTCTCCGGTCAATCGCGCGCCGCGCCGATGGACGTACATACGGTCAGTTGCGGTCGACACTATCGCGCCTGCAACACACCACTCTCGAATCACTGGGCGCCTACTACGAGGCATCCAGCGGCACGACGACTGACGTGAGCTTCACCTTGCTGAGCGCGGTGAAGATCGAGAGACGGCGATCCGCCGAGCGCGAGCAGCTCAACTTCTTCCCCACCCTCACCGTCGCGGAGCCCGGTGAGGCTGTCGTCACGCTGGCGCCGCAGCTTCGCGCCAACGTAGCGGCCGGCTACACAGTGGCACTCTCGGCGCAGCGCTACCAGGCACTTTCCTCCCCCGTGGCACGCCGCATCTACCGGCTCCTCGAGGTCGCTCGCGCCGAAGGGAAGGTCACCTGGCGGGTAGCGCTCCCGCAACTCGCCGAGCAACTTCCACTCGCACAACGCTACCCATCGCACCTTCAGCGGGTGCTCCAGCCGGCCCACGAGATGCTCATCTCCGCCGGATTGCTGCGGGACGCGATGGTTCGTCAGCACATGCGCGAGTGGTTCGTGGATTATGTTCTGGCGGCACGAACCTCATGAGCCGCGCCTGATCCTTGCAGAGGCAGCTGGCCCTACACCTTCCCCACTTTTGGAGATCACCACATGGCAACCAAGTTGGATAAGACCCTGAAGCGCGAGATCGAGATCGAAGGCCAGGCATACATGGTTTCCATCTCCCCAGAGGGCGTCAAGCTCACGCAGAAGGGGTTCCGCAAAGGACCGGAGCTGACCTGGAAGCAGATTCTCTCCAGCGGCGGCAATGATAGCAGTGCTCACGGAGAGGGTGGGGCCGGCGCCTCGGCCGCGGGCCAGGGTGGAGAGGTCTGGTAGTTATCGTCGGAACTTCTCCGCGCGGGTGCAGTATTTGAGATACGGGATTCAGGTGGCAGGGTTCAGGGTTCAGGTAACTG
>DATCXG010000484.1:0-4722 GCA_036565945.1 Gemmatimonadaceae bacterium | reverse complement strand
AGCCGCCACTGAGCCCGCGCTCTCCAGAATCGTGCGCGGAGTGTTGCAACGCCTGTGACCGTGACTGATACCAGAGTGAACGAACGATACCGCCGACTGCCGTCGGACCTGTCAGCGGACGCTCTCGAGCGCGAGTTGCTCGAGCGTTGGGCCAGTGAAGGGCTTCTGGACGAGACGCTCCGAGCGCGCGAGGGCGCCGAGGAATTCGTATTCTTCGAGGGGCCTCCCACGGCCAACGGACGGCCGGGGATTCACCACGTCTTCGCGCGCACTGTGAAGGATCTCTTCTGTCGCTATCGCGTCATGAAGGGGTACCACGTGCTGCGGAAGGCAGGGTGGGACACTCACGGTCTGCCGGTTGAGATCGAGGTCGAGAAGCAGCTCGGCATCAACGGCAAGCAGCAGATCGAGGAGATAGGCGTCGCGGAATTCAACCGCCTCTGCCGCGAGAGCGTCTGGAAGTACAAGACCGATTGGGAGCAGCTCAGCGCGCGCATCGGCTACTGGCTCGATTACAGCGATCCGTACGTCACGTACTCGAACAAGTATGTCGAGAGTGTGTGGTGGGCCCTGGGCACGTTGTACAGCCGGGATCTGCTCTACCGCGGCCACAAGATACTTCCCTACTGCCCACGCTGCGGCACGGCGCTCTCGAGCCACGAAGTGGCACAGGGTTACGAGGATGTGAAGGACCCCAGCGTGTACGTGGCGCTGGAGCTCGATGACTCCGCGGTAGATGTGGGGGACCCCAACGGCGCATCGAGAGTCGATTCCTCGCCCAGCGGAGACGTACAGTCGCCCGAGGGTGAGTCATCCCACGCCCGTCGCGGGACTCGTCGGATTCTCGTCTGGACCACCACTCCCTGGACGCTGGTGTCGAACGTGGCACTGGCCGTGAATCCGGAGCTCGAGTACCTGGAAGTGCGGCGCAAGGGCGATCGGAGCGCGCTGGATCACGACAGTGTGTTGTCGACCGACGCGAAGGCCATGCTCGGCGATGGCTCGCTGGTGCTGGCGGAGGCGCGGGCGACGGCGGTCCTCGGCGACGACTGGACCGACAGGTGGGACGTGGTGCGGCGCGTCCTGGGTGCAGAGCTGGCTGGGCTGCGGTACCACCGCCCGCTCGACTGGGTAGAGTACCCCGCCGATGGTGGCGAGCACGAGGTGATCGTGGCCGAGTCTTTCGTCTCGGCCGACGACGGTAGCGGCGTGGTACACATGGCGCCGGCCTTCGGCGCGGATGACTACGCCGCCGGGCAGCGGCACGGGCTCGTCTTCCTCCAGCCGGTGGACGGTCGCGGAGAGTTCCCCGGGAACATGCCGCTGGTCGGCGGGATGTTCGTGAAGCAGGCCGACCCGCTGATCATAGAGGAGCTCCGGCGGCGCGGCGTGCTGTGGAAGGTGGCTGTGGTGGAGCACTCATATCCGCACTGCTGGCGTTGCGGTACGCCGCTCCTGTACTACGCGCGCGAATCGTGGTTCGTGCGCACCACCGCCTTCCGTGACGCCATGCTCGCGCGCAACGCGCGTATGGACTGGCACCCGCCGGAGACTGGATCCGGCCGCTTCGGCGAATGGCTCACCAACAACATCGACTGGGCGCTCTCGCGCGATCGCTACTGGGGCACTCCGCTCCCCGTCTGGGTTTGCGATGCCAACCCCGCGCATACCGAGGCGATAGGGAGCTACGCAGAGTTGGCCGAGAGATGGGGGAGTCCACTGCCCCCTGATTTCGACCCGCACAAGCCATACATCGATCGCTACACCTGGCCGTGCTCGCGATGCGCGGCGGCAGGCGTCGATGGGTCGGTGGCGTCGTCAGCCGTGTCGACGCCGGGTGTTGCCGGATCGACGCTTTCGGCAGCCGGATCCTCTGCGGCCGAGGGGGAAGGGGGGACGATCTCGCCCGAGCAGCCACCGGCGAACGATGGCGAGCCGCGGGTCGCCACGATGCGACGTACGCCAGAGGTGATCGACACCTGGTTCGATTCGGGTTCGATGCCGTTTGCTCAGTGGCACTACCCGTTCGAGAACCGCGAGATGACCGCGCGGCAGTTCCCCGCCGATTTCATCGCCGAGGGTGTGGACCAGACGCGAGGATGGTTCTACTCTCTGCTGGCCATAGCCACTGGGCTCGGACCCGCGCTCCCGAACAACATGGGGCCGGGCGGTACGGATGCTCTAGCTGCTCCTTACCGTTCGGTGGTGGTCAACGACCTCGTGCTCGATCCAACGGGCGCGAAGATGTCGAAGAGCCGTGGCAATGCGGTGGAGCCATGGGCCGTGATCGCACGCCACGGTGCCGATGCCGTGCGGTTATTCCTCATCGCGTCGAGCCAGGTCTGGATGCCGCGGAAGTTCGACGAGGACGCCGTGCAGGAGCTGTCGGGTCGATTCCTGCTCACGCTCAAGAACATCTACAGTGGAATCTTCGCGCAGTACGCGAATTTTGGCTGGGAGCCAGGCCCGGACGATCCACTGCCGCATGACAGGCCGCTGGTTGATCGCTGGGTGCTCTCGCGGCTGGCGACCGTGGAGCGCCAGGTGGACGAGCTGCTCTGGCGCTACGAAGCGACTCTCGCGGTGCGCCTGGTCATGGACTTCGTGGTGGATGATGTCTCGAACTGGTACGTTCGTCTCAACCGCCCGCGGTTCTACGATGTGGATGGTGTCGACAACCGCGCGGCCTTCGCCACCCTGCACGAGGTGCTCGTCTCGACGTGCAGGATGCTCGCGCCCTTCGCGCCGTTCGTCACCGACTGGATCCACCGCGAGCTGACAGGAACCTCGGTTCACCTCGCGACGTTCGCATCGCAGGGAGCGGGTGCTGGAGCAGGCGAAGCCACCGACGTGCGAGGTTCCGGCCCGCAAGTCGTGGATGCTGAGCTGGAGCGGGCGATGAGCGACCTCAGGCGTCTCGCGACGCTAGCTCGCGCGGCGAGGGAGGAGGCCCGAATAAATGTTCGGCAACCGCTTTCGCGATTGGTCTGCGTGGTGCCAAATTACAAGGCTGGAATGTTGGACGCACTTGAGCCGCTACTCCGTTCGGAGCTCAACGTGAAGAAGGTGGAGTTCGCCTCGAGCGGTGACTCTCTGGTGCGTCTGGAGGCAAAGCCGAATTTTCGCTCACTCGGCAAGCGCTTCGGCAAGGCCACGCCGCTGGCGGCCGCTGCGGTAGCGACGCTTTCGGGAGAGGCACTCATGGCGTATGAGAATGGCGGACCGCTGGCAATTTCCGTGGACGGCGAATCGCATCTCCTCCAGGCGGAGGATTTCGAGATAGTACGTCGGGCCTCGGGCGATCTCGCTATTCAGGAAGAGGCGGGGTACGTCGCAGCCATCGACCCGACATTGACCGTGGAGCTCAGGAACGAGGGGCTCGCGCGGGAACTGGTCAACAGGATCCAGCGGATGCGGAAGGAGGCGGGTTTTGCTGTCAGCGACCGGATCATCCTCCAGGTAACTGGCAGTCCCGAGACCGAAGCGGTGGTGGGCGGGTATCAGGATTACATAGCGGGTGAAGTGCTCGCCATCGAAGTCATCGCCGGCGGCGTCGCCGCCGGGAACCCCGACGCGGTGCAGACGGTAAAGTTGATGGACGACACCGTTCGCATTGCCTTGACCAGAGTGCATTAGCGATGCCGTCTTCTGCAGCTAGCCGCAAGAAGCCCAAGCCAATGACCAAGAAGATGCTCGCCCACTTCGAGAAGCGGTTGCTCGAGGAGCGTGGGCGGGTTCTCAAGGAGCTTGGGAACTATAGCGAGGCGTTCAACGCCACCCCGCAGTCGGCCGACGGTGATCTCAGCACCTATTCGTTCCATATGGCCGACCAGGGTACCGACGCCATGGAGCGCGAGAAGGCGTTCCTGTTCGCGAGCCAGGAGGGGCGCTTCCTCTGGCATATCGACCAGGCGCTCAGACGCCTCTACCGTTCCCCGGAGATATTCGGCAAGTGTCATAATTGCGGGGAAGAGATCGACTTCGACCGCCTCGATGCGCTGCCCCATGCGCGTCTTTGCATCGCCTGTAAGCAGCGTGAGGAAGATGCCAAGAAGCGGCAGCCTCAACCGGCGTAAGCGCACGATATTCTGGACGTTGATCGCCGGCATCGTCGCGGCCGACGTCCTCACCAAGCTCATAGCCGTCAGGACGCTGGTCCCTTATCGGATGCCGCGTGAGGTGTTTGGCGAGTGGGTGCGGTTCACGCTCGTCTACAATCAGGGGGCGGCATTCGGGCTGCATCTGGGCCCGTGGTCGCGCCAGATATTCCTGATTCTCACGGTGCTGGCGCTCCTCATCTTGGGCCGCCTCTACAAGGAAGCCAGATCTGACGATCGCTCCCGCCTGGTAGCGCTCGGCCTCGTGTGCGGCGGTGCCATCGGGAACATGATTGATCGGATCCACTCTCCCAGGGGTGTGGTCGACTTCCTGGACATCGGGTTCGGGAACTGGCGCTGGCCGACGTTCAACGTGGCCGACATTGCGGTGACCACCGGTGCCATTCTCCTCGCCTGGGTGCTCTGGGGCGAGGACAAGGAGAGAGAGCGTGAGGCGTCACTCCTGCAGGGATCAGGAAGCAGGGATCAGGGAGCAGGAGTCATGGATGCCGGAGCGGGCATCGGAGCTGCCGGGATCAGGAAACAGGGCGAGGGTGGGGAGTAGGGGAGAGAGGAACTACAGGGTTCAGGGGAACTGCCAGGGATCAGGAAGCAGGGACCTTAA
>DATCXG010000483.1:0-2468 GCA_036565945.1 Gemmatimonadaceae bacterium | reverse complement strand
GCGGGCCATCGTCCTGATTCCATGGGCCATTCCGACCGTGGTGTCGGCCCTGCTCTGGCGCTTCATGTTCGAGGGCCAGACCGGAATCGTGAACAGCGTGCTGGTCGGTGTTGGAGTATTGAAGGAGCCGGTGGTGTGGTTCATTCATCCGGCGGCTGCCTGGGTACCCGTCATCCTGGCCGACGTCTGGAAGACCACGCCCTTCGTCGCGCTGCTGCTCCTGGCCGGGCTGCAGAACATCGACGCCGCCCTGTACGAGGCGGCCGACGTGGACGGCGCGGGCGCTTGGTGGAAGCTCAGCAGGATCACCATCCCACTTCTGCGGCCGGCCATCCTGCTCGTCCTGATCTTCCGCACGCTCGACGCGTTCAGGGTCTTCGATCTGATCTATGTGCTCACCGGCGGCGGACCGGGTACCTCCACAGAGCCCATCGCGCTCTACACTTTCAACGTGCTCCTGCAGAATCTGCAGTTCGGCTATGGCGCGGCGCTCTCGGTGGTGATCTTTCTCATCACCTTCGGGCTGGCGATCATCTACATCAAGGGACTGGGCGCCGGTGGCGCGACGGGGGTAGAACCGTGAGTGCGGAAGCCACGCGCCCACCCGAGGCAACCGGTGTGGACGGCGCCATTCCGGTCGGAGCGGCTGGTGCCGGCCCGCGCCATCGCCGCGCCAGCAGGGCGACTGCGTCGAGCATCTTCGGCTGGGCAGGACTCGCGATCCTCGTTCTGCTCATCGCATTTCCACTCTACTGGGCCGTCGTCGCGTCATTCACGCCCGAGGCCACGCTCTTTCGCGAGCCATCGCTCTGGCCGCGCACGCTCATCCTCGACCACTATCGCGCGCTCTTCACCACGCGGCACTTCTGGGTGCCCATCCGCAACTCGATCGTGGTGGCCGGGAGCACCACCATCTTCTGCGTGGTGGTCGGCTCGCTCGCCGCGTACGCGCTCGCTCGACTGCGCTTCAGGGGGAAGGCATTCATCCTCGGCTTCATCCTGGCCGTGTCGATGTTCCCGCAGATCTCCATCGTGAGCCCGCTCTACCTGATGCTCCGCGCGCTCGGTCTGATCAACACGTATCCGGGGCTCATCCTCCCTTACCTCACCTTCGCCATGCCGCTCACCGTCTGGCTCCTGGTGGGCTACTTCCGCCAGCTCCCGCCCGATCTAGAGGAGGCCGCGCTCGTGGACGGTGCGAGCAGGTGGCAGAGCTTCGTGAAGGTGCTACTCCCACTGAGTGTCCCCGGTCTGGCGACGACGGCGATTCTCACATTCATCTATTCGTGGAACGAGTTTCTCTTCGCGCTCTCGTTCACGGTCGGACCCGACAGACAGACCGTGCCCGTTGCGATCGCGCTCTTCCGCGGCCAGTATCAGGTGCCGTGGGGGGAGATCCTCGCCGCGGCGGTAGTGGCGACCGTGCCAGTCGCGGCGATGGTGCTCGTCTTCCAGCGGCGGATCGTCCAGGGTCTGACGGCGGGGGCTGTGAAAGGGTAGGGAGCGGTGGGCCGCCCGGCCCCTGGTTTGCGTTGACAGGTGCTCACCGACCGAACCACTGGAGGACTCATGCGTTGGTCGCCCGGATCAGGAAGGAGCCCGGACATCGAGGACCGCCGCGGTCAGTCGCGCGGTTTCGGGATGGGTGGCCGGGGCGTGCACATCGGCCTCGGCGGTGCGCTCGTCCTGCTCGTGCTCAGCCTCATCTTCCATCAGGACTTCTTCTCGCTTCTCGCCGGCGGCGTGGGCAGCGGGCCCGTGCCCTCGGCCGATAGCGGCACGGCGGCGCCCGTGCAATCCACCCCGGAGGAGGAGCAGCTGGTGAAGTTCGTCTCCTTCGTGCTCGATGACGACCAGAAGATGTGGGATCAGCTCCTCCCGGCCGCGTACAACGTCCCCTACCAGCACGCGACGCTCGTCCTCTATCGCGACATCACGCAGACAGGCTGCGGAGTGGGCCAGGCGGCTACAGGGCCTTTCTACTGTCCGGCGGACAACAAGCTCTACGTGGACCTCGGCTTCTACGACGAGCTGCGCCAGCGCTTCGGCGCGCCAGGCGACTTCGCGCAGGCGTACGTACTTGCGCACGAGCTGGGTCACCATGTGCAGGCGCTGCTCGGAACTGACGCAAAGGTGCGCGCGGCAACAGAGAGGGATCCGTCTCAGGCCAACGCCCTCTCGGTGCGCATGGAGCTGCAGGCCGATTGCTATGCCGGCGTTTGGGGGCACTCGGCTGCTCAGAGCAACGAGCTCGAGTCCGGCGATCTGCAGGAAGGCATGAACGCAGCCGCGGCGGTGGGTGACGACCGGCTGCAGCGCATGTCCACCGGCCAGGTGGACGCCGATTCCTTCACGCACGGAAGCTCCGCGCAGCGGACGCAGTGGTTCCGGCGCGGCTTCGACTCGGGCGATCCGAGGTCGTGCGACACGTTCGGTTCTGCCATCTAGTAAGCGCGGACGGCAGGGGG
>DATCXG010000452.1:0-2748 GCA_036565945.1 Gemmatimonadaceae bacterium | reverse complement strand
GCGCACCAGCAGCAGCCCCGCCACGTTCGCGCACGCGATAAGCATCACGAATCCCACCGCGCCGAAGACCACCAGCAGCACCGGACGTACGCGCCCCGTGATCTGCTCCTCTATCGGGACCGCGTATGCGTGGAAGCCGATGTCCGACATGTAGCCGAACTGCTCGAGCTCCGCCACGAGCGAGCGAAGCTGCGCGTTCGCGGTGGCGGCCGTCGTGCCCGGCTTCAACCGCGCGACCGCGTTGTAACCGTGATTGGAGCCTCCTCTCGGGAACTCCGGCCCGGCCAGCGCGCCATTCTGCGCGGCGTCGGTCGCCAGCGGGAACCACGCCTCCGTCCGGCCGCTCGCGCCGAAGTCGAGCGGAAGGCGGAAGTCGGCGGGCATGACGCCCACCACTGTGGTCGCCTGTCCTGAGATCCGCACCTCATGGCCGACCACCGAGGGGTCGCCGCCAAAGCGTCGCTGCCAGAGCCCGTAGCCGAGTATCACCACGCTCGGCCCGTTCGGGCGATCCTCCTCGGCGGTGAAGTTGCGCCCCACGATCGGCTGCACGCCGAGTATCGGGAAGACGTTCGCCTGCACCTGTGCCGTGCGGACGCGCTCCGGATCGTCGCCGTCGAAGTTTGCCGAGCCCTCCGCGAAGAGGCCGATGTCGGCGAATGCGTGGACGCGCGCGCGCCACCCCTCCCACTCGTCGTAGGAGAGCCACGTCTGGTCGAACCCCTTCCATGCACTCCAGACCATCACCAGGCTCTCGGGGTGCCCGTAGGGGAGCGGCGTGAGGAGCACCTGCTTCACCACGCCGAAGAGCGTGGTCGTCGCGCCGATCCCCAGCGCGAGCGTGATCGCCGCGATCGCGGTGAATCCCGGGCGGCGTCGCAGCGACCGCACCGCGAAGCGGACGTCGTTCCAGCCATCCCCGAGCCAGCTCGTCCCGCGCTCGTCACGCACGTCGTCCTTGTGCCGCTCGACGCCGCCGAAGTCGCGCACCGCGCGCCGCCGCGCCTCATCGGCGTCGAGGCCGCCCTCGACGAGTCTTCGCGTCTCCATCTCGAGGTGGAAAGCCATCTCCTCGTCCATCTCGCTCTCCTGCCGGCGGCGACCGAACAGCGCGCCGAGCGACGACACGATCTCGTGATACCAGGCCATCTCAGCCTCCCTGCAAGGCGTAGCGGAGCACGCGATTCACAGCGCCGGACGTCCGTTCCCAATCCGCGATCTCCGCCTCGAGTTGCCTGCGACCTTCGCGCGTGATGCTGTAGTAGCGCGCGCGGCGGTTGTTCTCGGTCGCACGCCACTCGGCGCGGATCCACCCGCGCCGCAGCATCCGCTGGAGCGCCGGATACAGCGATCCCTGATTGACGTCGAAGACATTTCCGGAGATCCGCCGCAACTCGAGCGAGAGTCCCCAGCCGTGCATGGGTTCGGCGGCCATCAGCTTGAGCGCCAGCATCTCGAGAGTGCCCTGGAGCACCTCCGATCGCTGCCCTGGTCGAGGATTGGGAGTCATGGTCCTTTAGACGGCCAAAAGGACGGGATGGTTTCAACGGGAGAGGTCGGCTCGTGCACCGAAGCCCCTGCTTCGTCCACATGCCCGTTGATGTCGTAGGTCTGTCTCAGCTCCATCGCCCCGATGAGCCCGCCGCCCTTCAGGCCCCAACATTCACATGGCCGCGCCCAGCCTCTCGATCCTCGACGTCTCCACCGCCCACCTCGAAACGACGATGTAATACGCAATGACCCCTGCCACCACCAGATCCCAACCCAGGCACAGAACCGTGTACCACTCAGGTGCGAAGGCGCGTCCCGGCCCTGTATAGTGAAGTGCGATGTCCCAGACCGGGTGCAGAACCCATCCCGCAACGATCCACCAGAGCGAGCCACGCAGCCCGCGCGCGGCAACGGTCCCATAGACGGCCACCCCCGCCAACTCCACCGCCATCCAGAGCGGCCTATCGTTCGCGTCCATCGAGAAGTGGACGTAGGCCAGCGCCGCCAACACGAGCCCGACGACGAGGATCTGTCGCGTGTACCGTGAGAGTGCGAAGGCGATTCCTGCGAAGATCGCGCCGAGGATGACGCCGTTCAGTAGTGCGATGTCAAAGTGCATCGGATTCACCGTAATCGAATTGAAAGTAGAAGTTGAATTGCGGCTGGAGAGTCGGATGCCCTGCTCAGTGCCCCCCACGCTGCACGGCGCAACTGGCACGTCAACGTCACGCGGCGCAGCCGCTCTCGGGGCACTGGTAGTCGCACGCGCAGACCCCGGCTCTGCAGGATGTGACCGCAGTCGCCGCGGAACGCGGGCACCGCCAGCACGGGGCGAGGGGCCCGGCTGCCTCCGGGAGCCCGAGGAGCAGCGCCGCTTCGCGTCCGCCACCGGGGATCATCTGCGGCCGGCTGGCCTTCCCACAGCGCGACGTAGGCCCGATGTCCCGCGCCGAAGCGGCGGGCGATCTCTGTCTCTGTTCTCCCCTGAAGTGCTGCCATGACTGCCGCGCTCACCTCCCGCCGGACGACGAGGGATGGCAGCGGCGTCAACTGGGATGTATGGTCATCACGGTGGCGGGCGGCGAACGGCATTGCTCGATCCTCGTTTGGTGTGGCGTGCTCTCGTTGGCACGGCCACATTCTACCGACGGAGGGCGCACCGCGAATTGAACGCAGGGGCTGACTTGGAGTGCCGGAGTCAGCTCTGGCACCGTGCGGTGGTTGTCATCCCCGCGAAAGCGGGGATCCATGTTAGTA
>DATCXG010000445.1:0-2266 GCA_036565945.1 Gemmatimonadaceae bacterium | reverse complement strand
AGAGTGTCATGATCGCGCTCATCGCCCGGCTTGCCTGAGCGCTCGACATTCATCTTCGGTTTGTACTCCGACTTCTCGAGCCATTCCCGCCAGGCCCTGCGTGCCTCGTCGGTCAGCAGCGGCTTCTTCTCGAACCCTTGCGACACCGCGAATTGCTGCGCGCCCTCCCCGACCAGCAGCACGTGCGGCGTTCTCTCCATCACCGCGCGCGCCACGGACACGGGATGCTCGATGTCCTCGATCGCGGCGACGGCACCGCAGCGGCCGTCGCCGTCCATGATGCTGGCGTCCAGTGTCAGCACGCCATCGCGATCGGGGTAACCGCAGTGCCCGACCGTGGAATTGCACAGATCCGCTTCCGCCCAGCGTGCGCCGGCCTCGATCGCGTCGAGCGCGGAGCCGCCTCGCGCCAGCACGGGCCACGCCGCGGCATTGGCGCCGACGCCGAAATCCCAGGTCGACACGACGCGGCCCCCGGCCACGCCGCCTGCAGCGGTTTCGCCCACTACCATGGTGCGCGGCAACGCCAGCGCACCCGTAGCGAGCATTGAGCTCTGGAGAAATTGTCGGCGGCTAGTCATGGTCGTTTCGGGATGGGAGGTTCGGGATTCGAAGTGCGGTACGGGAAATTAAGGCGGAGGTAGCGCCGTGAATGAGATCGCAACGCTCTGTCGTCAGCTATCGTTCGGAGTGTATGTCGTCGGGGCCGCGCAGGACGAGCGGAGAGATGCATTCACTGCGGTCTGGGTCATGCAAGCGTCGTTCGACCCGCTGCTACTGGCGGTCAGCATCAACCCGCAGAACGCCTCGTACCCACTCGTGACGATCCAGCCATCGACGTTTCGCGCACAGGAGAAGGTACTGGACGCAGATGGGCGTGTGGAGCTTCAGATGGAGCTGCTACTCAGCCCTGCCGCATGAACGCAGTGGATCCACGGGAATACGACCGCAGGGAACTCGGCTGGAGAACTGAGCATTCTTCTCTGGTCTGGACGCTGAGCCACGCGTGCGTGCCTGAGCTCAGTGTCGGGTTCCGCCGGAGCGCTGCGATCGTTCACTGTTAATCGTGCCGCTTTTTCCCCAAGACTTGAGCTTGTCGAATGTATCAGATTCGCCAGGAGGAGCTGCCGCTTCGCGGGAGCTCACACAATTTCGTCGGTGCTGACAACGGAGATGTTGGCATCTCCGTATTTCTTTTTCATGGCCTTCCGGGAAGCGGCCCGGGGCCGCATCGCCATCCGTACGACGAGGTGCAGTTCATCCGCGAAGGGCGCGGGCGCTGGACCGTGAACGGTGAAGAATTCGAGGCCGGCGCCGGCGACATACTGGTGATCAAGGCGGGTGAGGTACATGGTTTTCGATGCATCGGTGATGGACCACTCGTGCAATTGGACGTCCACCTCAGCCCGACGTTCATCCAGGAAAATCTCGAGAAGTAGTGTCACCGTCCCACAACTCTGGATACTCGCCGGCGCGGACACCAATGCAGCGCCCGCTGTCTGACGAGGCAAAGCGCCTGGCGGTGCGAGGGCCGGCGGAACGCCGAGCAGGAATGGGAGATCACTCCCTGCACGATACAGCGGGTCGCGTGAACGACCGGCTCTTCACGGGAGTCACCGGCGCGGTGTGTCATTCCCTCCTACGTCGGCGCCAATCGCCTCCCACGTCGGAAAGCGGCCGCTAGTCCACGGCGCACCAGCCGCCTCGGCCGAATCCTCCAGACGCTTGATGTCCACCGTCACCAGTGTCCGCAACTGACCGAGGACGCCGCCGAACTCCGACCCGACGATCTCGTACTGGCGCTTCTGCGTCGTGGTCGCATCTCCCAGTGTGGAGGACCAGAGGCCGCCCGTGACGTCGTTCAGCCGGTCGAGCAGCGACGGCGGTGACGACTCACTCCGCCGCGCCGCGGTTCTGTCTCCCGTGAGCGATGTCTGGATGTCTCTCAGCCGGCTCTCCAGCGTGCGTGCGTCGGCCGCGAGTCGCGCGGCATCCGCTGCGGGCGTCGCCTGCAACGCCTGTTCGAGGAGGTTCAGGCGGTTCATCGTCTCGGTGGCCAGGGCGTTCGCCCCGAGCACGGCGCGCGCGAGCGTCGCCGTTTGCTGCTGGAACGCCAGGACAGCGGGCGTGCGCGGAGTTGCATCGGCATCGAGCTGGTATACCTCGAATGTCCGCGGCTCGCCGATGGGGGTGACCGCACCATCCACACGCTTCGCCATCGAGACGCGGTAGCTGCCGGGGATCACGTAGGGGCCAGCCGGCTCCC
>DATCXG010000269.1:0-5034 GCA_036565945.1 Gemmatimonadaceae bacterium | reverse complement strand
TCGAAACTCCGCGCGTGAGCGCGCGCGAAAAGAACGAGGTGATCGGCAAGGCCTTTGCCGACCGGCTCCCACGCCTCTTCGTTCGCTTCCTCCAAGCCGTGGTCACCCAACGGAGGCAGCACCTCATCGGCGAGATCGCCTACGAGTACCACGCAATCGTGGACCAGCTCGAGGGTCGGGTGCATGCGGAGGTGACGCTCGCCCGGCCGGCCGATCCGGCTCTCGCGAAGGGGATTACCGACCAGCTCTCGCGCGTGCTGGGCAAGACAGTGGTCCCGCACTTCAACGTGCGGCCCGAAATCCTCGGCGGTACGATCGTGCGCGTGGGCGACACCGTCATGGATGGCTCCGCGCGCCATCGGCTCGCGAAGCTGCGCTCCAGGATGATGCAGGGAGTGGCGACAGGCGCGCGCTGAGCGCATCGCTCCCTCCCTTGATGTCGCCCGAGCTGCAGGTGGCGGCATCGCAATCCGCATCCTACAATAGCGCGGCGCCCGGGGGTCCGGGCGCCGCTCGCGTTTGTCGCCCAGATAGAGGCCAATGCAACTGATCCTCCCCCTCATATTCGCCCTCCAGCAGGCCGCGCCGGCTCCCACCACCCCGCCTTCCGGCGATACGACCGGCTACTGGCAGCAGCGCGTCGAGTACCGCATCACGGCGACGCTCGACGAGAAGTCGCACGCCGTGCACGCTTCCGGTGATCTGGTGTACGTGAACCAGTCGCCCGATACGCTGCGCGAGCTGTTCTTTCATCAGTATCTGAATGCGTTTCGTCCAGGGTCGCGCTGGAGCGCCGTGGATGAGCGCGAGGGGCGCGTGCGCTTCCAGAATCTTCGCGAGCCCGACTACGCCTACGAACGATTCACCTCCGCGCCCACGGTGAATGGTGCTCCGGTGGTCGTGGATTACCCGGGCGCACCCGACAGCACGGTTGCACACATCGCTCTGCCCCGCCCGCTCCCTCCCGGCGATTCCGTGCGGGTGCACTTCACCTGGGATGCCCGCCCATCTGCCAGGGTATATCGCCGGCAAGGGCGCCGTGGGCGCGAGTACGACTTCGCGCAGTGGTATCCCAAGGTGGCCGTCTATGATCGCGACGGTTGGGAGGACAACCCGCTCGTGCCCGCGGGAGAGCTGTATGGCGAGTTCGGGACCTACGACGTCACTCTACTCCTCCCCGCCGACCAGGTAGTGGGCGCCAGCGGCGTTCCCGTCGAGGGCGATCCGGGGTGGGCGAGCGCCAACGCCGCCAATTCGCAGGGCGGCGACACAGTGGTGCTGGGTGCGAAGGCGTACGGCGATATCGCTCCGGATTCGGAGATGAGCGTGCCCCCCGGTTACAAGCGCGTGCGCTTCCTCGCGCGGAAGGTCCACCACTTCGCCTGGGCCACATCGCCCGACTATCGATACGAGGGAGGAATGTATCGTGGGGAGATTCCCATTCACGTCCTCTACGACCGGAGGAACGAACAGCAGTGGGGGCACGGCCGTGCGGTCGGGATGATCTCGCGCTCGCTCCAGTGGCTCGAGTCGATCTACGGTCCTTACGCATACCCGCAGGCTACCGGTCTCCAGCGCCTCGATGACGGCGCGACGGAGTTCCCGATGATGGTGATGTACGGCGCACGGATATCGGATGGGCTCGTGCTCCACGAGATGGGGCACATCTACTCGTATGGCTTCCTGGCCAACAACGAGTGGCGCTCGGGGTGGATGGACGAAGGGCTCACGAGCTACCAGTCGGAGTGGGCGCAGAAGCTCACGTACCCGGAGCGCGCCCGTGGCGAAGCGCCGGAGGTCCCGCGGCCCGGTTCGGGCTACCGCGCGCACGCGGCGACGCCCGCGATCCTCGATCTGGACGCGCTGTCGCAGTTCAGGCTCGATCTGCGCGGCGCCACACAGCCGATTGGTACGCCGGCATACGACTTCGCGGATTTCGGGGTCTACAACCAGATGGTCTACGGCCGCGCGTCGATGATGTACGGCGCGCTGCGCGATGCTGTGGGCGATTCCGCCTTCAGCGCGTTCCTGCACGACTACTTCGCGCGTTGGAGATTCAAGCACGTGGACGAGCTGGCGATGCGCTCCTCCGCCGAGCGCGCGGCGGATGAAGATCTGGGCTGGTTCTTCTCGCAGTGGGTGCACCATACCGGGCTCATAGACTACGCTCTGAAGGACGTGGAGTCGAAGCGCGCCGGAGACGGCTGGTCGACGCGCGCTCGGATCGAGCGGGTAGGCGAGTACCGGCATCCGATGCCGGTGGGTGCTCTCGTCAACGGCGGGTGGGTCACGACGCGCGGCTCGGCGGCGCTCGATGACCAGTGGGTGGAGATCCGCACGCGTGAGCGGCCCACCGCCGTGCGACTGGATCCGCTCCGGGTCACGGAGGATTGGGACCGCCGCAACGACGTTCTCCCATTCTCACACGGCGATTCGCTCAGCGTCACGCGCACGGTCTTCGACTGGCCCTTCCTCGACCAGTCCGATCGCGAGCGCGAGATCGTGGCGATCGCTCCGCTCGCCTGGTACTCCGATCCGGGCGGTGTGACGCCAGCCGTCCGACTGCGGACCAACTACCAGGGGTGGCTCGACCAGTGGGAGCTCGGATTGGCGCTGCCCGTGCGCGGACCGGAGTCCAGTGATAATGGCCGCGGCCGGCTGCAGGGGTGGATCTCCACCCGGAATCCGAGCCTTCCATTCACGCACCGTCCGCTGATAGGCGTGGATGCCGGCGCGTGGATGCTCGACGGCGTGGCCAAGCTGCGCCTGGGGAAGATGTGGGACCAGAGCCAGTTCCCGCTCGCGAACGGTCAGCGCCGTTTCCTCACGCTGGCGCTCACGGCGACGCTCCCTTACGACACCGCCTGGATGGATCCCTTCCGCTGGGAGGATGCGCGCGTGCTGGACGCCAGCGCAGAGTACCGGTGGAGCGGTCCGTCGCCGAGTGGCCTCTCGGCGCGGGCGTACGCGGTAGGGGGATTGGTGGATCCGCGCGCGGCGGTGGGCGCGGACACGCGCGGCTTCGGTCGGATGCAGATCGAGGCGAGCAAGGTAGAGAGCTTCGGTAGCCGCGCGCGTCACAGCGCGGCGTTACGGCTCTTCGCCGGGGTGAGCGATGGCGCGCCGCGGCAGCGCTCCATCGGCCTCTCCTCACTTGGTCCCACGGAGAGCTTCGGCAACCATCTGCTCAGGGGCCGTGGCGCGCCGCTTGCTCGTAGCGACGTGCACTACATCGTGCCCGGCGATGCGGGGCTGCGCGGCTACTCGCCGCTTCTCCGTGTGAAGAACGCCGCCGCGGCCAACGCGCGGCTATCCACGGTAGTGTACGCGTCGCGTGTCCGGTCGCTTCTGCCGCGGGTCTCGCTGTCCGCGTTCGGCGACGCGGCCTGGGGGACTCTCGACGTGCCGGGCGCGGACGCTCGCTTCCTGGGCGACGCGGGAGTGGGAGCATCGCTGAGCGGTACGCTCTACGACCAGAGCTACACTGTGAGGGTGGATGTGCCGCTCTGGACGCGGAGTGTAGGGGCCGGGAGCGATGGCACCGTGAACTGGGTGGTGTCGCTGGGAGAGCTCTTCTGAGCGGCTACATTACCAGCTTCGATTTCATTGACCTGAGCGGGGGAGTTCGATGAGTGGTCGTGCCGAGGTGAAGATCGTTCCCAAGCCGTGGGGACACGAGGTTATCTGGGCGCACACCGACCGTTACGTGGGGAAGGTGCTGCACATCAACGCGGGCCACGCACTCTCGGTGCAGTATCACGAGCGCAAGGATGAGACGGTGTATCTCCTCTCGGGGGAGCTGATCTACTGGGTGAAGGATGGAGGGGAGATGCGCGACATGAAGCTGAAGATGGGCGAGGCGTTCCGGATCACGCCGGGCACGGTTCATTACATGGAGGCAGTCACGGACTGTGACGTCCTCGAGGCGTCCACGCCCGATCTGGACGATGTCGTACGAATCAGCGACCGCTACGGACGAGAGGGGACGAATAAGCCATGAAGGTCATCATACCACTGGCAGGGAAGGGCACGCGCCTCCGCCCGCACACGCACGTCACGCCCAAGCCGCTCCTGGAGGTCGCCGGCAAGCCGGTGATGTCCTACATCCTCGATGATCTCGAGCGGCTGGGCGGCATCGACCAGATCGTCTACATCACCGGCCACCTGAAGGAGCGGGTGGAGGAGTACGTGAAAAAGCACTACCACTTCCCCTCGGTCTTCGTGGAGCAGGTGGTGCAGAACGGCACGGCGAGCGCGGTGGAGCTCGCGCGGACGTACGTCGATGAGCCGGTGCTGATCATCTTCGTCGACACCATCTTCGACGCGGATCTCTCGGTGATCAACAACACCGATGCCGACGGCATCATCTGGGTGAAGGAGGTGGAGGACTACCAGCGCTTCGGCGTCGTGGTCACGGACGCCGAGGGCAACATGACGCGGATCGTGGAGAAGCCATCGGAGCCGATCTCCAAGCGGGCGAACATCGGGCTCTACTTTATCCGCAACTGGAAGCTGCTGTACGAGGGGATCGATCACGTCATGAAGCAGGCGCCGAACAAGGGAGAGTACTACCTCACCGATGCCTTCCAGTACATGATCGACCACGGGGCGCGGATACGGGTGGTGGACGTGGCCGGATGGTACGACGCGGGGAAGCTCGATACCCTCCTCGAGACCAACCGGGTGATGCTCCAGAAGGGGCGAGCGCACCGGCCGGCGTCGGCGGGCGACTCGCGGATCTTCGACCCCGTTTTCATCCACGATGACGCGGTGCTCGAGCACGCGACGGTCGGTCCCAACGTCTCGATCGGGGCGGGCACGGTCGTGAGGAATTCCGAGATTCGCGACTCGGTGGTGGGAGAGCGCTCGACGATCGCCGACTCCACTTTGCGTGAATCGATGGTGGGTGACGAGGTGGTGCTGGAGGGGGTGAGAGGGTCGGTGACGGTGGGCGACCATTCGGAGGTTCGCTCGGGGTCAGGTCTTTAATTTCGAGCGGGCTCAACAATGGCTTCACCATTGTTGAGCCCGCTC
>DATCXG010000422.1:0-2339 GCA_036565945.1 Gemmatimonadaceae bacterium | reverse complement strand
GGAGTGGACGCATCGCCTGGTACGTAGGGAGTTGGGGCTGGGCGAGCGTGCCGGCAAGCGCTACTCCTGGGGCTACCCAGCGTGTCCGGACGTGGAGCAGCACATGCAGGTCTTCCGGCTTCTGCCTGCGTCGGAGGCACTGGGAATGGAGCTGACCACCTCGTTCCAGCTCATGCCAGAACAGTCCACGGCGGCAATCGTCGTCCACCACCCGGAGGCGAAGTACTACGCTGTGCGGTCGGGCGGAGAGCGCGACATGGGTTCGGCCGCCACGGCGGGGAGCACAGCGCGGTGACCACGCGGCGCGACGCCCACGAGCTGCTCGACACGGAGCGCGTGGTAATCTTCGACGGCGCCATGGGTACGATGCTGTACTCCAAGGGTGTGTTCATCAACCAGTGCTACGATGAACTGAATGTGCGCGCCCCGGACCTGGTGCGCGGGGTACACGACGCGTACGTGCAGGCTGGCGCCGAGGTGCTCGAGACCAACAGCTTCGGCGCCAACCGACTGAAGCTCGCCCAGTACGGACTCGAGGGGCAGGTGAAGGAGATCAATCGCCGTGCAGCCGAGATCGCACGCGAATCCGCCGGAGACAACGCACTGGTGGCCGGTGCAGTGGGCCCGCTCGGAGTGCGTATCGAGCCCTTCGGCCCAACCAGCCGCGCCGATGCCCGTGAAATCTTCCGTGAGCAACTGGAAGCACTGCGCACTGGCGGCGCCGACATCTTCATCCTGGAAACCTTCGGCGACCTGGGCGAGATGGAGCAGGCGATACTCGCCGCGCGCGACGTCGACCCTGAGATGATCGTGGTCGCCCAGATGACCATCGGTACCGACGGGCTGACACCGTACGGCGCGACTCCCGAAGATGTGGCGCGATCGCTCGATGGCTACGGCGCCGACATCGTGGGGCTCAACTGCTCGGTCGGCCCGCAGGCCATACTCGAGGCCATCGAGAAGATGGCCACGGTGACGCGGCGCAAGTTGAGCGCGCAGCCCAACGCGGGCATGCCACGCGAGGTTGGCGGCCGCACGATGTACATGGCGAGCCCAGAGTACGTGGCCAGCTACGGCAGGCACCTCATCCAGGCCGGCGCCAGGGTGATAGGCGGATGCTGCGGTTCGACGCCCGAGCACATTCGCTCGCTCGTGGAGGGCGTACGCCCACTCGTGCCGCGGAATCAGAGACGCGTGACACACTCTTCGGGAATCGCCGCAGTTGGCGTCCGAGGGAGCACCGCTCCGCGCGCGGTGGCTGGAGCTGATGGCCGACTCGCCGGCGTCACTCCTGTGCCCTTCGTCGAGCGGTCGCGCTGGGCCGCGAGCATCGCACGCGGCGCATTCGTCACGTCGGTGGAGATCGTACCGCCCCGAGGAGTGGATGCCAGCAAGATGCTGGAAGGAGTGGCCGCTCTGAAGAGCGCCGGCATCGACGCAGTGAATGTCCCCGATGGCCCGCGAGCGCAGAGCCGCATGGGCGCGCTGATGACCAGTCTGCTCATCGAACAGCGCATCGGGATCGAGACCGTGACCCACTACTGCTGCCGAGATCGGAATCTGCTGGGAATGCTCAGCGATCTCCTGGGCGCATCGGCCATGGGGCTTCGGAACCTGCTGATCATCACGGGCGATCCGCCAAAAATGGGTCCCTACCCCGACGCCACCGCCGTGTTCGACATCGATTCCATCGGACTGACCAACCTCCTGAGTCGGCTCAATCGCGGCGTCGATCCCGGTGGGAATGCCATTGGCCAGCCGACCGCCTTCGCAATAGGCGTGGGGGTGAACCCGGCGGCAATCGACCCGGTGCACGAGCTACGCCGCTTCGAGTGGAAAGTGGAGGCCGGCGCCGAGTACGCAATCACGCAACCCGTTTTCGATGCGGCGCAACTGGAGCGCTTCATGGCCTCCATCGCGCATGTGCGCATTCCGGTGGTGGCAGGCATCTGGCCTCTCGTGTCGGCGAGGAACGCGGAGTTCCTTGCTAACGAGGTTCCTGGCGTGGTGGTGCCAGAGTCCGTGATTGCGCGCATGCGCTCGGCGAGCGAACGTTCGAAGGAGCACGCGGTGGCCGAGGGAATCGCGATAGCGCGTGAGATGCTGGAGCGGGTGCGCGGTATCGTGCAGGGCGCCCAGGTTTCCGCGCCATTCGGCAAGGTGGAGCTCGCGCTGGAGGTGTTTGGCTCCCAGTCGAGCGTTGCGGCTTGAAAGACCAATAGGGCTTCACGCTCGACGAGCAACCTCATAGCCGAAGCGTCCACACCGTCCGGCGTCGGCCGCCGGGGATGAAGGCCATCAGGCGGCGTCCGCCTCCGAGCCACGCGCTGCAGCCACCC
>DATCXG010000395.1:0-4473 GCA_036565945.1 Gemmatimonadaceae bacterium | reverse complement strand
ACCCCGCCGTTCGTTGTTCGTTGCCGTTCTCTTGCCGTTCTCCCTTGCAGTTCTCTTGCAGTTCTCTGCGCTGCAGGTAACGCGGAGCTCTACCTAACAGAGATCTACAGTTGCGCTCCCCTGAGTCCTAGTGATTACCGTATCCCGGCCCACGCACCGCCATCCCGGGCTTGGCGCCGGTGGGTTTGCCGTCGCGGACTACTTCGGTGCCGTTCACGAAGACGTGGTGCATGCCTACGGATAACTGGTGGGGACGCTCGTACGTAGCGCGATCTATGATGGTGGCCGGATCGAAGACGACGATGTCGGCGTATGTCCCCTCGCGCAGGAGACCACGATCGCGGAGCGAGAGGCGCGCGGCCACCGCACCGGTCATCTTACGGATCGCATCCTCGAGGGTGAGCACGTGCTGCTCGCGCACGAAGCGACCCAGGATGCGCGGATAGTTGCCGTAGGCCCGTGGGTGGGTCATCCCATGGGCGCTGTCCGGATCCATGCCGCTCGCGTCGGTCGCAAATTTCATCCAGGGCTGGCGGATCTGCATCGCGACGTTGGAATCCGACGCGATGAAGAGGAGCTGGCCCAACCGGTCGTTCTCCGCGATGGTGAGATCGATCAGAGCGTCGGCCCAGTCGGTGCCCATCGACTGCGCTATCTTGTCGAGCCGCTTCCCCTCGTAGCGCTTCAGCGAATCCACCTCGAAGCCAACCACCTCCACTCCCGCGGGCGTCGCGCTCAGGCAGAGGCTCTCCCACGCGTCGCTCGCGCGCATCATGTCGGCCTTGATGCTGGCTCTCTGCGCCGGATCGCGCAGGCGCTCGAGAAGTTTGCCATCGGCGTGCGCCGAAGGCGCGATACACGATGAGAGGTCATTGGCACCAGCGGTGTAGGCGTACTGGTCGGCGGTGACATCCTGCCCAGCCGCCCGCGCCGAATCGATCTTCGCTACCGCCAGCGCGGCCTTGGGCCAGTTGCTCACGCCGGCCGCCTTGAGGTGGTAGATCTCCACCGGCACGCCCCCGTCACGGCCGATGACCAGCGCTTCGTCGATCGCCTCGAGCAAGCGGTCGCCCTCCGAGCGCATGTGGGTGATGTAAACTCCACCGTACGGCGCCATCGCCTTCGCCTCCTCCACCAACTCGGCGGTGGAGGCATAACTCCCGGGCGGGTAGATCAGCGCGCTCGCCAGACCGAAGGCGCCATCCTCCATCGCCTGGCGCACCACGGTGCGCATGGTGTCGAGCTCCGCTGGCGTGGCGGCTCCCTCCGACTGTCCCTTGGCGTAGGCCCGCACGGTGGATGCGCCCACGAAGGAGCCGAAGTTGACCGACGCCTTGTGGCGACCCATCTCGCCGAGCCAGTTCCCGAAGCCATGGGGTCCCTCGAACCTGCGGAAGAGCCGCACATCGGAGCTGTCGGTGATGCGGTAGATAGCCCTCACATTCGCGTTGGACGGAGCCGGGCTCTCGCCCTCGCCAAAGATCATCGTGGTCACGCCCTGGGTCGTCATGCTCACCACACGGCTGTCACCACTCAGAAGCGCCTCTACCGATTGCGCCTGGATATCGATGAATCCGGGCGCCACCACCATCCCGCGTGCATCGATTCGCCGTCCGGCCCGCGCCCTGGCAAGCATCCCCGCGGGGGTCACCCGGGCGACCCTCCCGTCCTTCACCGCCACGTCGCCATAGAACCAGGGATTACCGGTTCCATCCACCACCCGGCCGCCCTCTATCACGATGTCGTAGGGCGCGGGGGCCGTAGCCGACGCCGATGCCGCATCGGACGGCTTGCAGGCTGTCGCGATGAAGGCGAGCAGCAGTAGTGGTGCGGCTTTCATCGTGAGATTGCTCCGTCTACTGTAGCTGCGGACAGTCATCTCATCGTAGCCACCCGCCATCCACCGTACCCAGCGCTATTCCAACGGCCGGCGGATGTCGACGCGCTCGTGGGTCGCACGAGATTTATCTCGAGCGCGAGCTGGACCTGATTATGGTGGTATCGACGGTGGAGTGCCGGAAGCCGCGATGCGCCGCATCGGAGTCGTCCGGGCTGGCAGTGGCCTTGGCAGTATCGGGGACGGCGCGGAAGTCAGCGATCCCTTCCACGTCCATGCTTACCACCTGCCCCCTGGCATCGAGCGCGAAGGTGACGAAGCTCGTGCCGAGTAGCTGGTTGCGCCAGTTGGTTCGGAAGGTATTGAAGTGCCAGTGCTCGAGCTCTCCACTGTAGGTGGTGCCATACTCGAGCTGGAGCTTGCCGTGGTTCAACGTCACCGTGGCGTTGCCGTACGCGGAGTCAGCGTAGGTACCGGCATAACGACCGAGCGGAAGGGACGGTCGGGTGTCCTTCACCCGCACCGACACCACCTTCGGTTCGGCCTTCGCGCGCCTCGCCGTTCCCTCTTCCTGTTGCGTGGGGAAGCTGAAGCTCGGGTCGCGGATGGTGCGCTCGACGCTGGCGTCGAGACCCTGGAGCGGCTGCTTCTGGGCGGCAGCTGGAGAGGCGACCATGGCGATCGCCGCGACCAGGGCCAGTGGTATGAATCGGGTTGTGCGAACCGATCTCACCATGGCGCGTACTCTCTTCAGTACGCCAGTACCGTGCGTGACACGGGGCATTAACCCTCCGGAGCATGCCGGCGCTGACGCAGCCGGCAGGATGTGACCTGTTTCGTATGCTACAAGCTATTGTAAAGCCCGCATACCAGGTCCGCAAGAATAACACCGGAGGGTGGTGGTCGATGCGTCGCCACCGGATGAGCGTCCTGCGCGAGTGGGCTCGTGCAGCGTTAGACGCCGTACGAGCCCACCAACTCTCAGTCCAGCAGCTTACCGCGATGCTGTGCCGCGATACACCACGCGCCACACGCGACCGTTGGAGTCGTCGGTGATGTACAGCGCGCCGTCGGGACCCTGGGCGAGACCAGCCGGGCGGTGGGCAGCGACCCCGGGCTGCACGGTGGCGCCGGCGAAGCCGTCAGCGAAGGTCTCGAACTGGCCGGCCGCCTTCCCGTCAGCGAACGGCTGGAACACCACGTTGTAGCCGCCCTGCGGGGATGGCGCGCGGTTCCACGAGCCGTGGAACGCTATGAATGCGCCTTCACGATACCGCGCCGGAAACTGCGCGCCAGTATAGAAGAGCAGATCGTTGGGCGCCCAGTGAGCGGGGAAGAAGGCGGCCGGAGCACGCTTGGACGCGCACTCGCCCGCCTTTGTACCATCGCCGCCGTACTCCGGCGCGAGCACGAGCTTCTTCTGCGTGGGGTCGAAGTAGCAGTATGGCCAGCCGTAGTCCGCCCCGTCTTCCAGGCGCAGGACCTCCTCGGCCGGGAGCTCAGCGCCCTGCTGCTGCGCGTAGTGCTCCGGCCAATTCTCCGCAAGCTGGTCGCGCCCGTGCTGCGTCGCGTAGATGCCGCCGTCCGGAGCGATGGCGATGCCTTCCGCGTTGCGGATCCCCGTCACGTAGCGGCCGGCCGGAGAGAATTTCTGCCCCGTCTTGCTGGCGTCGTATTTCCAGATTCCGCCGCGCGTTTCCAACTCGACGCACGGACGGCGACCCGGCGAATGGAGCGTGCGGTTCTTCTCCTGACACGAGTTCGTCGCCGAGCCCAGGTCCACGTACATGGCACCGGCCGAGTCGATGAGGAACGGGTGCATCGGGTGGTCCCCGGTGACTGGCAGATCGCTGACGACGACCTGCGCCGCTCCCTGTGGGGCTAGCCCTTCGGGGCGCATGGCGTAGCGCACGATGCGGGTCCCGGACTCGGCGTACAGGTAGCCATCGTGAAGGCCGATCCCAACGCCACCGGTCCCGCCGTTTGCCGTGCTATCGCCGAATCGCTGGATCACATCGGCGCGGCCATCGCTATTGGTATCGCGCAACGCCACGAGGAATCCACCCCGCGGCGGCGTGTCGTCGCCGTAGTACCGCCCGCTCCACGTATTGATGTACACATCGCCGCCGGGTGCTACCTCGATTTGCCGCGCGTGCCCGATGCTGTCGGCGAATATCGTGGCGCAGAACCCAGTCGGAAGCGTGATGCCGCCGTTGTCAGGCGCGCACACGACGGCTGCACCAGAGCCACTGGCCAGGGCCGACGCCGTGTCCGCCGCAGTCTCTGCACTCTTGCGCTCACCGCACGCACCGAGGGCGAGAGCTGCCCCCGTCCCGCTCAGCACGAGCATTCCGCGCACTGCGCGACGCGCTCGGCATGCCACAGCAGATCCAGCAATGCTCATGGTGCTTGCTCCTGTGTATTCAGATGTCGGCGTCCACCCCGGCACCGAGCTATCGTGGGCGAGGTGGTTGTGGGCGAGGCGAGGTGTCGGACGCTTTCCCCGCCCGTGTATTCACATGTCAGCGTCCACGCCAGACGCCGAGGGGGAGGCGTAGCCTGGTGCGCGCCAGCGTCGATCTACTGCCACGTCCAGAGCTCGAAGCGGTCCGCCTCGAGCGAGACAATCCCCACCT
>DATCXG010000374.1:0-7557 GCA_036565945.1 Gemmatimonadaceae bacterium | reverse complement strand
GCGATGCCGTCATGGTCTTCGCGCTGCCATCGAGCGGCGGCGGGACAGGACAATCATCCAAGTAAGCCGGCGACGATGGGCATGGGGACGGTGTGGCGTGGGCGGCGAGCGAAGGCCCTCCTGATCGTAGGGGGCGTGCTCGTCTGCGCCGTCAGCCTCGCGAGCGCCAAACAACAGCCGCGCCATCCGCTCCAGCTCACGGGCGAGGACTGGCGGCAGTTGAGCCCCAAGGAGAAGGAGGTGTATCTGAGCGGGTTCGTCGCCGGCGCCGCGGCTGAACAGGTGCGCGCGGTCGCGACACGAGCCGGCACGGCGGCGGATAGCGGTGCGGTGTCGAGTGGTGCGATCGAGACGCTGCGGTCCCACGCCGCGTTGCACTACCGGTTCGCGCCATCGGTGTATGCGGCGCAACTCGATGACTATTACTGGTGGACCGATCGACGAGTCGTCCCGATTCTGGACGTCATGATCACGATCAACAAGGCCATGCTACAGCAGCAGTTCGATGGTAACCCCTGACCGAGGTACCAATGAAACGAGTCGCTCTGTTGTGTCTCGCCTTGGCGGCGCTCCTTCCGGGAAGCGCCAAGGCGCAGCTCTCAATGCAGGTGAGCAGTGGCTGGACATTTACGTTCACGGGGAATATCAACGCGTTCTACGTCTTCAGTTCCGGTGGGATCAACCAAGCGGGGGCAATCAACGGTGGACTGACGTCAACGGACAAGGCTAGCCGCGTACGGACGGGCCTCCTGCCCGCGGAGTTCGGACTCGATGCCACGGGGAAGGTCAATGGACTGGATCTGGGGGTGCACTTCGGCATCTACCCGCAGATTCAGAACGCCAGCATACATGACAACTTCGGCAACGGCACCCAGGCCGGCGCCCAGATCGACATGCGCCAGGTCTACATGACCGTGGGCGGCAGCTGGGGGCAGATCACGGCCGGTCGTACGCTCGACCTGTTCGGGCGGCAGAACATCCTGACCGACATGACGCTCTTCGGCGTTGGAGCGAGCGGCGGAGTGGTCGGTGCCGGTGGTACCACGTTGGGCCGCATCGGGTACGGCTACATCTACCCGAACTTCAACGCGCAGCTCACCTACAGCACGCCGGCCAGCAAGTCGGCCCAGCTCTCGTTCGGCGTCTTCGATCCATCCAAGGTGACGACCGATTCGACCACGTTCGAAGGTACCCGGATGCCGCTCCTCGAAGCGGAGGCGACCTGGACGAAGAACTTCGGGACTCCGCCCACCACCGAGGGAGCCACCGCGGACAAGCTCATGCTCTGGGTGAACGGGATGACGCAGCACACGAATGCGGTGCCAAACACTTTCGACCTCATCAGCGAGAACCCCGGCTTCACGTCATCGGGCGTCGGCGGCGGCGCGAAGCTCGACATCTCCGGGCTCTCGCTCGTCGGCTCCGGCTACTTCGCCTCCGGCGTCGGCACCACGCTCTTTTTCAACCTCCCCGCCGATGCCGTGAACGACTCGCGCGACAGCTATGGCTACATCGCCCAGGCGACCTATGCCATTTCGAACTCGAAGTGGATCCTCGGCGCGAGCTACGGTGAGAGCGACCTCAAGCAGACCGACCTCGACAAGACGACGCTGGCCGGCAATACGCTCGTCAAGAAGAACGCCGCGGCCACCGGCATGATTACCAACCAGATAAACAAGAACCTGAAGTGGGTAGGTGAGTACGATTACATCTGGAGCACCGCGTTCTCGGACGCCAAGGTGCACTCCAACCAGGTGGCGACCGGATTGATGCTGTTCTTCTGATACCGTTGATACCGTCCGGAGATGTCCTTGCGCCCCTGGTCGCTCCCGCGATGCGGGCGGCCGTCCGATCGGACGGCCGCCCGCATCCATTCATTAGCAAGCGCGCACCAGCAGGAATGTGAATTGCCCCCCGGTACCACGCAGCTTTGGTGGTCGGCTGGTACGTCACATGCGATGCGACCGTAGCGCTGGCCCGCTCTCGACGAGCGGGATGTAAGGGTCATCCCCTTTCGTGGCTAGGAAGGAGGTCCCATGAGATACGTCGTTCGTGTTGCTACCACGGCCCTGCTCCTTGGCGGCATGGCCAGCGTGGCCATGGCCCAGGGTTCGGACTCAGGCGTCGTCAAGTCCCCGGTCTTTCTGTTCATGCCAGGCGTCGTAACGACCAACGCGATCTCGGGGGCGGACGGCACGAGTTCCGAGAGCGGGTTCCTGCTACGCTTCCAGACCACGATCCCTACGGCGACGCCCTGGTTCACGCCGGTGTTCGGCACGCAGTGGACGCCGAACGGGATTGGGTCGAGCCGGGACAACTCGCTCGCCTTTTTCTACGGCTTCGTGTTCCCCGTCATCCAACCCGCGTGGACCAACGGCCTGCTCGCGGTGACCGTCGATCCACTCGGCGTTTTCGCGCGTGGCGGCGGGGATCCGGACCGGTTCACCAACGAGACCAACCCGAAGCCCTACGGGCATGACTTCGTGCTCGAGGCGGCGGTCGTCCTCAACTTCGGGGCGAAGATGATGACGGCGAGCAGCCCCTTCAGCAAGCTCGCGGCCTATCTCCTGTTCGATCAGAAGATCACGAACATTCCGTCGGGTGGGGACAAGTTCAGCCCGACTCTGCTCTACGGATTGGCGCTACCGATCGCGCCCTGGAAGTGACGCCGGAGGAAGGCGCAGCAACTGCAACATCACTCGTTCGCTGCTCTTGCGGACGGGAAAACGATGTACTAATCCTGTGGGTACTGCTCCTTCCGTGACCGCATGCGGTCATGAGGCAAGGCGCACGCGAGAGTTTCCCCAGCGCGTGCGGTAGTGAGAGATGTCGGATGTCCTGCGGCAGGCAGCGATGCTGTGCTGCCGCGCGAACAGAAGCGTGATCCTCGAACCGGCGACCAGCGAAGCTGGAGTCTGCGTGCACTCACGACACGTGAGTGAGGCTACCGTCGGTAGGCGCTACGGGTAAGGCGCTGTAGCGCGGACCGTTGTTGGCAGTCCACCTCGAAGGCAGGTGAGGTGCAATGGTCTGCAGTGAACGAGGTCCCCCGCGATGCCCTGGGCGATAGCCCAGAGGCATGCCGGCTGAAGAGCGCGCCGCCTGTGCGCACTCCTCCCCCAGCATGCCGTTGTGTGGCGTGACGTCGCGTCGCTCTGCTCTGCTCTCTCGACAATCCTTCTCTCTACAGAGGCAGCATCTATGCGTCGCACTATCCGATCCGCCCTATCTTGTGCAGTCGCCGCCGGCACTGTCGCGGTCGTGGCCCTCCCGGCCAGCGCGCAGCAGGACCTGGCAGAGATGTCCAAGAACGTCAACCAGTGGGTCATGACTGGCAGGACGTACGACCTGCAACGGTTCAGCCCGCTCAAGCAGATCACCACGACCAACGTGCAGCATCTGCACCCCGCCTGGTCGATGTCGACGGGCACGCTCCGCGGGCACGAGGGGAACCCGCTGGTCATCGGCAACGTGATGTATCTGCAAAGCTCCTTCCCGAACAAGGTCTACGCGCTCGACCTGACCAAAGAGGGCGCCCCGCAGCTCTGGCAATTCACTCCCGAACAATCCGCCGATGTGATCCCGATCGCCTGCTGCGACGTGGTGAATCGCGGACTGGCGTACAGCCCGAAGTACAACCGGCTGTACATCGAGCTGCTGCAAGGTGATCTGCTCGCACTGGACGCGAAGACCGGCAAGCAGGTGTTCCGCGTCAACAGCGCCAACTACAAGATCGGCGAGACGATGACCAACGCGCCGCTCGTGGTGGGCGACGCGGTGATCACGGGGGTCTCGGGTGGGGAGTTCGGCGTCCGCGGCCGTGTGACGGCGTTCAGCGCGCAGGATGGCCACGAGCTGTGGCGCGGCTACAGCACCGGGCCGGACAAGGATGTGCTGATCACCGCCAACACGCTCAAGTCGCCATACCCGTCGAACAACGGGAAGGACCTGGGTGTCTCGACGTGGCAGGGAGATGAGTGGCAGCGTGGCGGCGGCACGACGTGGGGATGGTACTCCTACGATCCCGAGCTGAACCTCTTCTACTACGGCAGCGGGAACCCGGGGGTGTGGAACCCCGATCAGCGGCCCGGCGACAACAAGTGGTCGATGTCGCTCTGGGCGCGCAACCCGCAGACGGGTGAGGTGAAGTGGGTGTACCAGATGACGCCGCACGATGCCTGGGACTACGACGGCGTGAACGAGATCGTCCTGTTCGACCGGAATGGGAAGAAGCTGGCGGCGCATTTCGACCGCAACGGCTTCGCCTACACGGTCGATCGTACGACCGGCAAGCTCGTCGTGGCCGAACCCTACGGCGCGGTGAACTGGGCCACCAAGATCGATATGACGACCGGACGCCCGGTCGAGGTACCATCGAAGCGCACCAACGCCAAGGGGAACACGACGGGGATCTGCCCCGCCGCTATCGGCGCCAAGGATCAGCAGCCGTCGGCGTACTCGCCGGAAACCGGCCTCTTCTACGTCCCGACCAACAACATCTGCATGGACTACGAGGGCGTGGATGTGAAGTACGCCGCAGGCTCGCCCTATGTGGGCGCTATCGTGCGGATGTTCCCGGGCCCGGGCGGCAACCGCGGCGCCTTCATCGCCTGGGATCCGATGACGGGGAAGAAGGTGTGGAGCATCAAGGAGAACCTCGCGGCGTACGGCGGCGCACTGGCGACGGCCGGCGGCGTGGTGTTCTACGGCACGATGGAAGGATGGCTGAAAGCGGTCGATGCCAAGACGGGCAAGGTACTCTGGAAGTACAAGACCCCGTCGGGGATCATCGGGAACCCGATGACCTATACGGTCAACGGCAAGCAGTTTGTCGCCGTGATGTCCGGCATCGGTGGATGGGCGGGGATCGGTGTGGCGGCGGGGATCGGTGCTGAGGATCCGACCGCCGGGCTCGGCGCGCTCGGTGCCTTCGGCGACGCCGGTGCATACACGAACCAGGGTGGCGTGCTCACCGTGTTCGCCCTGGACAACGCGGGAACGCAATAAGCCAGATCGTTCCACGAACCGGACTCGATGCCTCCACCACGGATCGGTATCGAGTCCGGTTCCACCCGCGCGCCTCGAGAAGGTGACAACCATGCGGTCCACCGTGCACGCATTCCTCCGGCTTGCCGGACTGTCTCTGCTCGTACTCTCACTCAGTGTGCGCTCCGGGCGAGCGCAGCAGCCCGCCGCGCCGACCACCATCGGGCCCAGTAGCCCGGTGACCGACATGCGGAGCACGACGGCCTGGAAAGACAGCACGCGAGCGCTCCGCGTGTGCGCCGATCCGGACAACCTCCCCTTCTCGAACGCGAAGCGCGAAGGGTTCGAGGACAAGATCGCGCTGCTCATCGCCGCAGAGCTCGGCGACTCGGTGGCCTACCGGTGGTGGCCGGGCCGTCGAGGATTCATCGGCAACACGCTCAGCGCGCTGCTGTGCGATGTCGTCATGGGGGTTCCGAGCAAGTACGATCTCGTCCGCGCGACCACCCCGTACTACCGATCCACCTACTACATCGTCACGCGCACGGACCGGCACCTCGACATCACGACGCTCGACGATCCTCGACTCAAGCAGCTCACGATCGGCGTGAACATCATCGGGGAGGATTACACGAACACGCCGCCGGCGATGGCGCTCAGCTCACACGGGGTCACGCAACACCTCGTGGGCTACAGCACGTTCTACGGTGAAGAGCACCAGCCGAGGGACATCATCGATGGCGTGGTGAAAGGCGACGTGGATGTGGCGCTCGTCTGGGGGCCGCTCGCCGGCTATTACGCTGGGCAGTCTCCGGTCCCACTCACCCTCGCGCCACTTCCCGATACGGATAGCAGCGGAATCCCCTTCGCCTTCGATGTCGCGATCGGTGTGCGGCACAGCGATCGGGAGCTCGCGGCGAAGCTCAACGAGATTCTCGCTCGGAAGCGGCCGCAGATCGAGCAGATCCTGCGCGACTACCACATACCGACCACGAGCAGCGCTCACCCGAACACTCCAGCATCATCGCGGAGATCGTGACCACATCGATGAGATACTTCGTGGAGCACCACACGGCGTTCCTGCGTCCCCTGCGCCGAGTCGCGGCGGGCGCGAGTGTGCTCGGGCTCGTGGTCGCGTGCCGGCCAACCGGCGCGGACACGCACGTCGCGAGCTCGGCGAACACCGCAGCCCCCGTTTCGGGCGCGCCGGCAGCCACGAGTCCAGGCCACGCGACCCTGGCCAGCTCGGCGGCGGCGCCGTCCACGGCGACGCACACCCCGAGCAACCTGGCGACCGATACGACCCAGATGTGCGCGACGGCACCGCTCACCGAAGCGGTGTCCCATGCGTCCGCCATCGCCCCGCAGGCGAAGACCGATCACCTGCTGGTCACCGATCAGGAGTATGGCGGCTGGAAGATGTTTCACGTCTACTGCTATCGATGCCATGGGGTCGATGCGCTCGGCAGCACGCTCGCCCCCAATCTCCGTCACTCGGTGAGTACCCAGGGAACCGTGACACCCGCGGTGTTCGTCACCACGGTGCTGTATGGCCGGCTCGACAAGGGGATGCCCTCGTGGCGCACGCTGCTCGACTGCGACAACGTCACGAATCTGTGGGCGTATCTGCAGGCGCGCAGCAGCGGTCGCCTCGCACCCGGGCGGCCGCACACGGCGAACAGCAAGGGGTGAGCGCTCGCCGCCGCGCCGGTCGGATCGATGCGGGGGAGGGCGCACTGCCCTCCCCCATGCGGTTTCACCCGAACCTTCGAGGGAGCCATGCGCGGACGAGCCGTGTCACTTGGCGCACTCGTGGCCGTGATGCTGCTGACCGCGGCGGAGCCGTCGGTGGCCGGTCGGGTACTGGCTCAGGGGGCGGACACCGCGCAGCCCACCGGTGCGCCGCGGCGCGTACGCCAGACGCTCTCTCGGGCGCAGGTGATGGAGTTGCTGGCGGGGGCCAGTGATCGGCGACCGGCGAATCTATCCGGGAAGGACCTGTCCGGGCTCGACCTGTCCGGCGTCGACTTCAAGAGCGCCGATCTCTCCGACTGCGCGCTGGTGCGCACGCGGCTCGCGCACGCCCGCCTGTTCGGCGCGACACTGAATGGCGCCGATGCCCGTGGTGCCGATCTCACGAGCGCGGTGCTCGATGTGGCGGTCATGCGCGGCATCGATCTCCGCAACGCGACGCTCCGTGACGCGAGCCTCTACGCGACGATTCTGATCGGTGCGGACCTGAGCGGAGCCGATCTCACCCGCGCACGACTGATCGCGGCGGCGAACAACGCGAAGCTCGTGCGGACGACGCTGACGCACGCCAATCTTGGCGCCGATCCCGCCAACCAACCGATGGGGCTCATGCGCACTGTGCTCACCGACGCCGATCTCACCGGTGCCGACCTGCGCGAGGCGAATCTGCGCAAGGCGGATCTCACGCGGGCCAACCTCACGGACGCGCAGATCGCGGGGGCTGATCTGGCGGGCGCCGTGCTCCGCTCGATCACCGGGCGCGAGCGGCTCATCGGGCTGAACCGGGCGCGGCATGTGGATCAGGTGATCTGGGAGTGA
>DATCXG010000357.1:0-10686 GCA_036565945.1 Gemmatimonadaceae bacterium | reverse complement strand
AGAGCGACCGCCCGGCCGGCGGCGTCGAGGGGTGCCACTGCCGGGAAGGCCAGTGCCACCAGAACGGCAGCTCCAGGAAAGGACGCAGGGGCGACGAGGGCGCCTGCGTCATCCGCTTCTCCCGCGCCTACCAGGGTGGTGAAGCCCGATGGCGAGCGCGAGGAGGCTGGGCGGAGCGAGGTCACGCTGCTGCGCGAGTCGTTCACCTATCAGGCCGAGGGTCGGCGCGATCCATTCGTCTCGCTGATCGAGAGCGGGGAGCTCCGTCCCATGATCTCTGACCTTCGGTTGGTCACGGTGATCTACGCTCCGGCCGGTCGCTCGGTAGCGGTGATGCGCGATGTATCCACCCAGGAGCAATACCGCGTGAAATCGGGGCAGGCGCTCGGACGGATGCGGGTTGCGCGGATTGGTCCCAAGTCAGTGACGTTCACAATCGAAGAGTACGGCTTCAGTCGGCAGGAAGTGTTGGCCCTAAACGATTCCACAAGAGCGAGGTCGCAATGAAGCGGGTCTGTGCGCTGTTTGGAGTGATGCTCCTCGCGCTGGGCGCGCGGGCGACCGTCGCCAATGCCACGATACTGGATGGGCGGAATGGCGGCGAGGTGAGGTCGCTCAGCGTGATCCCGGCAGCCGGGCGCGCTGAGGTGGTCATCGCCGTGGATGGTTCGGTCAACGTGCAGGACTTCGCGCTCGGAACCCCGCCACGAATTGTTCTCGATCTGAAGGGCGCCTCGCTCAGTGCGCCGGTGCGGATGTACGACCGGGTAGAGCGTGGCGGCGTCGTGAATGTCCGCGTCGCGCAGTACCGGGAGGATGTGGTGCGGGTGGTAATCGACCTGGATGCGGACCACGAATATCGGGTAACGCGGGGCGCGAACGAAGTGCGCATCGCGGTGGATGGTGGTCAGGACGTGGGCTCATTCGCGGCCTGGCGCACCAATCCGGAGATCGCCGGCGCTGTGGTCGCCGCAACGGGAGCCGTCACGTCGCGGTCGGATGCACCGCGCGCCGTACGGGGGCCGATCGATCTCAAGACCAACAACGAAGGGTTCGCCCCGGTGACGCCACAGCCGCGCATAACGGTCACCTACCAGGAGGCGGACATCCGCGACGTGATCGCGGCATTCGCGGTGTTCTCTGGTCGGACGATCGTAGTCGGCAAGGGGGTTACCGGGAACGTCTCGGCGGAGGTTCGCGACCAGCCATGGGACGTGGCGCTTCGCGCGATCCTGTCGTCGCAGGGCTTGGCGGCGAAGGAGGACCAGGACGGTATCGTATCGGTGGATAGCTACCAGAACATCGCGGCGCAGCAGGCCTCCGAGCCGCTCTCCACCCGTATTATCTCGGTGAACTATGCCCGTGCCAGTTCGCTGGCTCCCACTATAGAAGGGCTTCTCTCCAAGGAGTGCGCCTCTGCCGCGCCCGGCGCACAGGGCGGTGCCCAGTGCAAGGTACGCGGGAGCGTGATGGCCGACTCGGGCACGAACCGTCTGCTCATCACCGACGTCCCCTCGCGCCTGGACGACATCGCGAGCTATGTGAAGGACCTCGACGTCCGCACGCCGCAGGTGGCGATCAAGGCCAAGATCATCCTGGTGAATCGTACCAACATCGAAGACATAGGTGTCAGCTACGATCTGGGCGACAATGGAACCTTCTTCAACAAGCTGGTTCAGCGCAACGACCCTACTGGAGCACCCTTCGATAAAAACACCTCGGTGATCAGCCTCGGTGGCAATTCGCTCGCTGCCGTGTCCAACGCAACTCAGCGGGTGACCAACCCGGCATTGCAGCTCATCTTCTCCACTGCTCTGGGGAGGTTCAATCTCACCTCCTTCATCGACGCGCTCCAGGAAGTACGTCTGGCCGATGTGCAGGCCGAGCCGAGTATCGTGACGCTCGATAACAGGAAGGCAGAGCTGCTCTCCGGAGAAGAGACACCAATCCGAATCGTGGACATGGGTTCGCTGAGTCAGGGTGGTGCTGGAGGGCAGGGGCCGCGCGCCACGGTGCAGTTCAAGGAGAGCGGTATCATTCTCTCCGTCACACCGCACATCACCAACAACCGCCAGATCCTCATGACGCTGCACGCGGAGCGTTCGCAGCTCCAGGCGGCGGCTTCTGACCTGGGTTACACCTTCCTCAAGCAGCGCGCTGACAACGAGCTCCTGGTCGGCGACGGCGAGACGGCGGTCATTGGCGGCTTGACAGTGACCGAGGTGCAGCAGTCGAAGGTGGGCATCCCGCTCCTGGTCGACCTGCCGCTCGTCGGCAAGCTCTTCGGAGAGACCCGCACCCAGGAGACAAAGAACGATCTCCTGATCCTCGTCACCCCTCACATCATCGACGAGGGCGAGCAGCTGGCTCCTCCGGGAGGGGAGTGAAGGGGAGAGGGATCAGGAAGCAGGGATCAGATAACTACGGGGTTCAGGGTTCAGGGGGCAGGGTTCAGGAACTGCCTCGAGGTAGAGAGCTCTTCCCAACTCGACGAGTGAGGTCCTGAAGTGAGTGGGGCAACTGCCAGTGGCAGTTGCCCCACTCACTTCAGGACCTCACTCGTCTCATCCCCCGCTTTATAATTGCGCGATGGCGTGCTAACCTCAGCGGGGCGCCTTCGCCTTCTGCGTAGCACGTCTCGCATTCAGACTGCTGTGGCAGTTCCTGAACCCTGAACCCTGCCCCCTGAACCCTGTCTTTCACATGCTTCGCTTCACTACTGCCGGAGAATCGCACGGACCGGCACTCGTTTCGATACTGGAAGGAATGCCTGCGGGGCTGACGATCCTGGCTGCCGACGTGAACGCGGACCTCGAGCGCCGGCAGCAGGGATACGGGCGTGGACGCCGCATGAAGATCGAGAAGGATTCCATCCAGTTCCTCTCCGGGGTTCGCGCCGGGCAGACGCTCGGTTCGCCAATCGCAATGCTCGTTACTAATCGCGACTGGACGCGCTGGGAGGAGATCATGGATCCTGCCCCGCGAGAGGGCGACCCGGCTCCGCGCAAACGTAGCGTGACTCGCGTCCGTCCGGGGCACGCCGACCTGGTCGGAATGCTCAAGTACGATCGCTCCGATGCCCGCGACATTCTCGAGCGTGCGTCGGCGCGCGAGACCACTGCGCGCGTGGCGGCGGGTGCGGTCTGCAGGCGATTCCTGAGTGAATTCGGGGTTCGGATCGGTAGCCATGTGGTCCACCTCGGCGGCATCGACGCGCGACGGCCGGAAGTGATGCCGGCGGATATCAATGCCGCGGCCGACCAGTCGCCTCTGCGGACGCTCGATCCGGAGGCGGATGCTCGCATGATCGAGCGCATCGACGCGATCAAGCGCGAGGGCAACACGCTGGGAGGGATCGCCGAGGTCGTGTGCGATGGCCTCCCGGTAGGGCTCGGGTCGCACGTTTCGTGGGATCGGAAGCTCGACGGCCGACTCGGGGCCGCCATGATGTCGATCCACGCGGTGAAGGCCGTGGAGATTGGTCTTGGTTTCGAGGCCGCACGTCGGACGGGTGCGGAGGTGCACGATGAGATCGAGCCAGCAACGGCGCGACCGACCGCGGGGAATGTTCGCCGGCGCACTAACCGCGCTGGTGGGTTGGAGGGCGGGATGACGACGGGCGAGCCGCTAGTCGTCCGGGTGGGGATGAAGCCCATCAGCACGCTCATGCGGCCGCTGGCCACTGTCGACCTGGCCACCGGCGAAGCAGCATCGGCCACAGCGGAGCGAAGTGATGTGACCGCCGTGCCCGCCATGGCCGTGATAGCGGAGGCCATGGCTGCGTTCGTGCTGGCCCAGGCGTTTCTCGAGAAGTTCGGGGCCGACGCCATGGCCGACATAAGACAGAGCTACGATGCTTACGTCAATCGGGTGGGGCGGCGCTGACAGGGGAGGGAACCGTGATGTCTCCCTTGACGTTGACGCCCTACAGTTCCGTTCCCCATCCGGTTTTCACGACCGTGCGAGGCTAGGCGGAGGAATGGCTGGAGCGTTGACATCCCACAGTTCCGTTCCCCATCCGGTTCCATCCCGTGGTGGGCGTAGCCGTCCCCGCGGATTCATAAGATGCCTCTTCCGCCTCCGGTGCCACCCAGCACGCCGCACCTGATCCTCGTTGGGCTCCCCGGCTCGGGAAAGACGAGTGTGGGTAGGGGGGTGGCTCGCAGATGCGGACGGCGATTTCTGGACTTCGACGCCGAGATCGAGGCTCGCGCAGGCTGCTCGGTTGCGGAGATCTTCCGGCGGCGTGGCGAACCCGCCTTTCGGTCGCTCGAGCTGCAGCTCACCAGGGAGTTGGCCCTCGAAGATGGGATGATCCTTTCACCCGGCGGTGGCTGGGCCGCGATTCCCGGCGCATTGGGCCTGCTCCGTCCGCCGTCGGTCATGGTTTACCTTCGTGCATCGCCGGAAGTCGTTCTATCGAGAATGGGTCAATCCACTGTCGCCCGCCCCCTTCTTTGCGCTCCGGATCCTCTCGTCGAGCTGCGTCGTCTGCTGGCCGAACGGGAGGCAATTTACCGTCTGGCCGACCACGTGGTAGACGTCGAAGACGTTGAATTGCAAAGAGTTATCGCATTGGTGGCACTCCTTGCACCAGGCTTCACAGAGGGCTAGCTTTGATTCCAAGGATCGTTTCCTCTTCCATTCCTGACGCCGCCACAGCTGGCGTCTGCCGCCCATGGGCATGTGTTGATCCGACCGGCGATGCTTCGATGCCGGCCCGAGTCCGCAACCGGTTTACATTAATGGCGGCTTTATCCGGCCAACGCCGGAGGACATGATCATCTCGTGACTTTTCGCATCCTCGGCCCCCACGAGAGGGGGAGGTTCGCTCCTGAAGCTTGGGGGCATCTCATCTCAATGAGTGGTGCCGGGCTGCTCAATCCGGCCGAACTGGAGCACGTTATCGAGCGCGCCCTTGCCCAGATCGATGGGCGAATCGCGCTGGATGATCTGCGCGTCCTCATGGAAGGCGCCGGCTACGTGGATGACGGCCTCACCGGTGACAACGTGATAGTGCACTGATATATGGCAGCCAAGAAAAAGACTACCGCCAAGAGCGCCAAGAAGGTGGCGACTAGCAAGAAGGCGGCGACCAGAAAGAAGACCACGACCCGAGTTCGCTCCGCTGCGACATCGGCGCCGCGTTCGCGCGTGCGGGGCACCACGAAGACCGTGGCAAAGCGAGGCACGGTTCGCAGGGGCAGTCGCCGTTCGGTGGCCACGCCCAGCGCGGTGGAAGAGGTAGGGGGTGGCGAAGGCAAGTCGCTGGTCATCGTGGAGTCGCCGGCGAAGGCCAGAACGATAGGCAAGTACCTGGGACCCGATTTCCGCGTGCGGGCCACCGTGGGACACGTGCGCGATCTTCCCGCGAAGGGACTGGGGATCGACGTGGCTCACGGCTTCGAGCCCACGTATGTCACCGTGCCCGGCAAGGAGAAGACCCTCGCGGATCTGAAGAGCGCCGCGAAAGTTGCTTCGCGCATTTACCTCGCTACCGACCCTGATCGCGAGGGCGAGGCGATCGCGTGGCACGTGTCCGAGACGATCAAGCAGCGCAACGGCGTCCCGATCCAGCGCGTGATGTTCCACGAGATCACTCGTGACGCGGTGCGGAACGCTATCAAGAACGCGACATCTATAGATGAGCGCAAAGTCGAGGCCCAGCAGGCACGGCGGGTGCTCGACCGTCTGGTAGGCTACAAGGCCAGCCCTCTGCTCTGGAAAACTGTCAAGAAGGGACTGTCGGCCGGGCGCGTGCAGACAGTGGCGCTTCGTCTGATCGTCGAGCGCGAGCGCGAGATCCGGGCGTTCAACCCCGTGGAGTACTGGACCGTCGAGGCGCTGCTCGAGAAAGAAGGGCAGCGCTTCACGGCCAAGCTGCACCAGGTAGACGGGAAGAAGCCGGAGATCAGCAACGAGGAGCAGGCGACGGCCATCCTGAGTGAGCTCAGGGGCCGCGATGTCTTCCCGGTCACGGACGTCCGGAGGCGCGAGCGACGCAAGAATCCCTCGGCCCCGTTCACCACCAGCACCCTGCAGCAGGAGGCGGCCAAGAAGATTGGCTTCGGCTCCAAGCGCACCATGCGTGTGGCGCAGAACCTGTACGAGGGGATCGACGTTGGTGTGGAGGGCGCTGTTGGCCTCATCACCTACATGCGCACCGATTCCACGCGAGTGGCTGAGAGCGCGGCGCTGCAGGCGCGTGACTACCTGAAGTCGCTGTTCGGAGACAGATATCTTGCCCCGAGCCCGAGGCTCGTGGCCAAGTCGCAGCAAGTCAACGCGCAGGATGCGCACGAGGCGGTGCGTCCCACCGATCCGTCGCGGCGCCCCGAGCACATCAAGAAGTACCTCTCGCCCGATCAGTTCAAGTTGTACGAGCTGATCTGGAAGCGGTTCATGGCTTCCCAGATGGCGCCGGCGGTTTTCGATACCACCACGGTCGACTTCGATCTGGGTCGCTACCTGTTCCGCTCCACGGGCAGCATTGTGAAATTCGAGGGGTTCCTCGCGCTCTACCGCGAGGCGCGCGAGGAGGGTGACGCCAGAGCGCTCGAGGATGAGCAGGCGCTCCCGGTGCTCGAGGTCAAGGAAAACGTACCGGTGAAGGAGATCATCCCGCACCAGCACTTCACCGAGCCGCCACCGCGCTTCAGCGAGGCGAGCCTGGTGAAGGAGCTGGAGCGGCTAGGCATCGGCCGTCCGTCTACCTACGCCTCGATTATCTCGGTGCTCGCCGACCGCCATTACGTGCTCCTCGAGCAGCGCAGATTCACGCCTACTCCGTTGGGCGAGACGGTGGCGAAGATAATGGTTCATCAGTTCCCCGACATCTTCAACGTCGCGTTCACCTCCAACATGGAAGGCGAGCTCGACAAGATCGAGGAGGGGGCGATGGGTTGGCGTGCGGTGCTGGAGGCCTTCTATGGCTCGTTCGCGGCCTCGCTTGGCCAGGCCGACATAGAAGATCTCATCGGCAGGGCGCACGACCTCTCCATGCTGGCCACCGAGCGTTGTCCCAAGGACGGTGGTCATCTCGTGGCGAAGGGTGGGATCTTCGGCCCGTACCTGGCGTGCGAGAACCGACCGGCGTGCGATTTCACGAAGCCGCTCGGACGTGACAAGAAGCCCGCTATCCCAACCGATGAGATCTGCCAGGAGTGCGGCGCTCCCATGGTCATCCGCCAGGGCCGTTCGGGCGAATTCCTGGGCTGCAGCCGCTTCCCGAAGTGCCGCGGCACACGTGCGCTTCCCACTGGCGTCAAGTGTCCCAAAGACGGCGGCGACATTATCCAGCTCCGCTCGAAGAAGGGCGGGCGCGCGTTCTATGGCTGCGCCAACCATCCGAACTGCGACTTCATCGCCTGGAACAAGCCCGTCCTCGAGCGCTGCCCCGAGTGCGCTTTCGAGGGCGCCGAGGCAAAGTCCACCAAGGCACGCGGCGAGTTCCGGAAGTGCATGAAGTGCGGAAACGAGTGGGAGGTAGGTGAGGAGGCCCCGGTGGTAGAGGCGGCGGCTGTCTGAACTACGGGGCGTTAACTACGGGGTTCAGGGTTCAGGGGGCAGGAACTGCAGAGGGATCAGGAAGCAGGGAGCAGGGATCAGGAACTACCTCGGAGTAGAGATCTCTTCCCCGGGAGCCCTTTCTGATCCCTGATCCCTGCTTCCTGATCCGTCGTGGTTAAGGTCCCTGCTCCCTGATCCCTGCAATGCGCAGTACCTGAACCCTGAACCCTGCCCCCTGAACCCCGTAGTTAAGACTATCTTCCCCCAAATGACGATCTCTATCCTCGGCGCCGTAGTTCGCAGTTCCTGAACCCTGAACCCTGCCTCCTGAACCCCGTATCCATGACGATCTCCATCCTCGGCGGTGGGCTCGCCGGCAGCGAGGCGGCATGGCAGCTCGCGGAGCGGGGACACGATGTGGTGATCCACGAGATGCGGCCTGTTGTGGGCACGCCGGCCCATAAGACGAGTCGGTTGGCCGAGCTCGTGTGCTCGAACACCTTCAAGAGCACCGAGACATCGAATGCCCATGGGTTGCTAAAGGCCGAGATGAGGCTGCTCGGCTCAGTCATCCTGTGGGCGGCGGATCAGGCGCGCGTGCCGGGCGGGACCGCGCTGGCGGTAGATCGTGAAGCGTTCTCGCTTGCCGTGAGCGAGCGCATCGGCTCGCATCCTCGCATTCGCGTGGAGCGTGGCGAGGTGACGGAGCTGCCGTCGCCAGGGATCATCGCCACTGGCCCGCTCACTTCCGACTCCCTGGCGGAGTCCATCCGTGCTCGGCTCGGCGTGGAGTCTCTCGCCTTCTACGATGCCATCGCTCCGGTAGTCGCCCGCGACTCGATCGACGATGCCGTGGTCTTCCGCGCATCGCGCTACGGGAAGGGCACCATGGATGGTGAGGATAGCGCGGCTGGGTCGTACCTCAACTGCCCGTTCACGCGCGAGCAGTACGAAGCCTTCGTCGACGCGCTCATCCAGGCCGACCAGTACCAGGGCCACGAGTTCGACGAGGTGCCCTACTTCGCGGGGTGCATGCCGGTGGAGGAGATGGCGCGCCGCGGGCGCGACACGCTACGTTTCGGGCCGCTCAAACCCGTGGGGCTACGCGATCCGCGCACGGGTCGCGATGCGTGGGCGGTGGTGCAGCTCCGGCAGGAAGACCGTGGGGGACGCATGTGGAACATCGTGGGATTCCAGACGCGGCTCAGAATTCCCGAACAGCAGCGCATCGTCCGCATGATCCCGGGGCTCGCGCAAGCGGAATTTCTGCGCTACGGCTCCATCCACCGTAACTCCTACATCAATTCACCCGCGGTACTGACACCGTATCTCTCGCTGCGCGATGACGCGCGAGTGCTCTTCGCGGGGCAGATCACTGGGGTGGAGGGATACACGGAGAGCAGCGCGACCGGCCTCCTGGCGGGAGTCAACATGGCGCGTCTCGTGGAGGGGGCGGAGCCTGTGATCCCCCCGACCACCACGATGCTCGGCGCTCTGTATCGCTATCTACGCGAGGCGCGCGCCGAGCACTTCCAGCCGATGAACGCCAACTTCGGCCTCCTCGATGACCTGGCCGAGCCCGTTCGCGATAAGCGGCGCAAGCGCGAGCTCCTGGCCGCGCGCGCTCTGGAGGCGATGGAGTCGTGGCGCGCGGAGAACGGCGTGAGCGTGACTGCGTGCTGAGCGGAAGCCCGCGGCGGTTGGAGATCGACGCGTTTCTAGAGCATCTGGAGAAGGAGCGCAACGATTCCCCGAACACACTCGCGGCCTACGGGCGCGACCTGAGCGCGTTCCTCGACTTCCTCACCCAGTACTACGGCATCGATGACTGGACGTGGGGCGGGGTCGATCGACTTGCCATCCGTGGCTTCATGGGGCAACTCGCCCGGCGCGGGCTCGCGAAGCGCTCCATCGCGCGCTCGCTCTCGGCGGTGCGGAGCTTCTACCGTTACATGCACAGGAACGAGGAAGTGGAATCCAACCCGGCGCGCAGCGTGTCGTCTCCCAGGTTGGAGAAGTATCTGCCGGCCTACCTCGATCGCGCGCAGATAGATCTCCTCTTCCAGATGGCCGAGGTTCGCGCGTGGGAGGGAAGATTCGTGGATGTGCGGAACCTGGCCATCCTCGAGCTGTTCTACTCCACTGGCATGCGCCTCTCCGAGCTCGCCGGCATCAACCGGAACGATATCGACCTTCTGTCGCAGCAGGTGAAGGTACGAGGCAAGGGGCGGAAGGAGCGGATCGTGCCCGTGGGCGACCACGCTGTTCTGGCGCTCCGGAACTACGAGTCCAAACGCGACGACCTCGGGCGCTCGCTCGGCGGCAAGTTCGACAGGACGGCTTTTTTTCTGGGGCGCACGGGCAGGAGGATCGGCGTGCGTGCCGTGCAGAGCGCCGTGGGCACCTTCCTCAAGCAGATCGACGAAGAGGCGGGGCTCAGTGTTCACTCGCTGCGCCACACCTTCGCCACGCATCTCCTCGACGCCGGTGCCGACCTTCGCGCCGTGCAGGAGCTGCTCGGTCACGCGTCCATCTCCACGACCCAGATCTACACGCATACGAGCGTGGAACGGTTGAAGGCGGTGTATGTGAAGGCGCACCCGAGGGCGTAGGGAAGCGTGTCGCTGTGCGCTGGTGACGCCGCTTGTAGTTGCCGGGCGGCAGGCCGTACACAGTCGCTGTCTGGGACAATGAAGCGTTCGCGGATATCTTGATTCATGTCTTACACGCTACCCACAGTTCGCGCCACCACTATTCTCGGCGTTCGCCGCGACGGCAGAGTCGCGCTCGGCGGCGACGGGCAGGTGACTGTCGGCCAGACCGTCATGAAGTCCAACGCGCAGAAGGTGCGTATGTTGCGCGGCGGGAAGGTGATCGCTGGTTTTGCCGGGGCCGCGGCCGACGCCTTCACCCTGTTCGAGAAGTTCGAGGAGAAGCTCGAGCGTTATCCCGAGAATCTGCCCCGAGCTTCCGTAGAGCTCGCCAAGGAGTGGCGTAGCGACCGGGTACTGCGGCGCCTCGAGGCGCTGCTCGCGGTCATGGATCGCGAGCATGGCTTCATCCTCTCCGGTACCGGCGACATCATCGAGCCCGATGATGGCATCCTGGCCATCGGATCCGGCGGCTCCTACGCGCTGGCGGCGGCTCGCGCGCTCGTCCAGCACTCACCGCTACCAG
>DATCXG010000353.1:0-5249 GCA_036565945.1 Gemmatimonadaceae bacterium | reverse complement strand
TTCGTCGAACGCTTGTACGTGGAAGCGACGGGAGAGCCGGTGCGTCGGGGGCAGCCGCTGATGGACGTCTACTCGCCCGAGCTCCTGGCCGCTGAGCAGGAGTTGCTGGTCGCGGGCAACCTCGAGCGGAGCCTGGCGGGGAGTACTGTACCTGGTGTGCCGACGAGCACACCGGACCTCGTGACGGCGGCGAAGCGCCGGCTCCAGCTCTGGGGCATCTCGGACGCCCAGATCGCGGAGATTCTCCGGACCGGGAAACCCAAGCGTGCACTCACGCTCTACGCCCCGGCGACGGGGATCGTGCTGCAGAAGAATGTCGTTCAGGGTCAGGCGATCCAGGTAGGGCAGACTCTCTACACCATCGCCAACCTGTCAGCCGTCTGGGTAGAGGCGCAATTGCGCGAACAGGACGCTGGCTCCGTTGCCGTCGGCTCAGCGGCAACTGTGCAGTTGGCCGCATCCCCGGGCAGGCCGATGAGCGGACGCGTCGCCTACGTCTATCCAACGCTCGAGGCGCAGGCGCGAACGGCTACGGCGCGGATCGTCATCCCGAACCCCGGAGGGCTCCTCAAGCCTGGCATGTACGCCACTGTCACAATCTCGACTCCCTCGCGATCCGCGCTCACGGTGCCTGCATCCGCCGTGGTCAACACCGGTGAGCGCTCGATCGTGTTCGTGGACATGGGGAAGGGAGAACTGATGCCGCACGACGTAGTGATCGGGCGCGTCGCCGGAAATCACGCCGAGGTTCTCTCGGGCCTCGAGCCGGGGCAGCGCGTGGTGACGTCGGCGCAGTTCCTCCTCGACTCCGAGTCGAACATTGCCGATGTCATGAAGAGCATGATCGGCCAGATGGGAGCCGCCCAGAGCCCGCACGATGAGCAGATGCGAGAGACGACGGGCCCCGCGAAGGAGGGCATCGTGAAGGACACGCCCGAAGCAGAGATGCCGGGGATGACGATGCCACCCGAGCGAAGGTAGATCGACATGCGAAACAATCTCATCACACGAATCATCGAGTGGTCGGTCAACCACAAGTTCCTGGTCCTGCTCTCAACCGCGGTCCTCTCCGCGGCTGGCTTCTGGGCCATGCTCCGCACGCCGGTCGACGCGATACCCGACCTCTCCGACGTACAGGTGATCGTGATGACCGAGTGGCCGGGCCAGGGGCCGCAACTCGTCGAGGATCAGATCACCTACCCGCTCGAGACCGAGATGCTCAAGGTGCCGCACACGAAGATCGTGCGCGGGATGAGCCAGTTCGGGCTCTCGGCCGTGTACGTCGTCTTCGAGGACGGCACGGACCTCTACTGGGCCCGGAGCCGCGTGCTCGAATACCTGAGCACCGCACGCGCCAGGCTGCCAGAGGGCGCCACTCCCATGCTCGGCCCCGACGCTACCGGCGTGGGCTGGGTGATGCAGTACATCCTGGCCGACACCAGCGGTCGGCTCAACCCGGCGCAGATCCGCAGTCTGCAGGACTTCACCGTGCGTCCCGCACTCACGGCGGTGCCTGGTGTCGCGGAGATCGCCTCGCTGGGTGGATTCGAGAAGCAGTACCAGGTGGTGGTCGACCCCACCAAGCTTCTCGCATACGGCATCCCACTCGAGAAGGTCACGCGAGCCGTGCGCTCATCGAATGAGGACGTGGGTGGGCGCGTGCTCGAGATGGGCGGCGCGGAGTACGTCGTGCGTGGGCGCGGGCGCTTCGCGAGCCTCGACGACATCCGCTCAGTTGCGCTTGGTACTGGCGCCGGCGGGACGCCGATCACGGTCGGTGATGTGGCCACCGTGCAGATCGGTCCCGAGATCCGCCGTGGTATCGCCGATCTGAACGGAGAGGGGGAGATCGTCACGGGGTGGGTGGTGATGCGCTACGGCGAGAACCCACGGGCCGTGATCGATCGAGTGAAGAACAAGATGGCCGAGATTCAGAGCGCACTCCCGCCCGGAGTCACTTTCGTCGACGGCTATGACCGCTCGGGACTCATCGAGCACGCCATCGAGACGCTGAGGGGGAAGCTGGTAGAGGAATCGATAATCGTGGCGGCGGTGGCGCTGCTCTTCCTGCTCCACGCCTCGAGCGCGTTCGTCGCGATCCTCACGCTGCCGGTTGGCATTCTCATGGCGTTCCTGGCCATGCGCCTGTTGAGGATCGACGCCAATATCATGAGTCTGGGCGGGATCGCGATCGCCATCGGTGCCATGATCGATGCGGCCATCGTGATGGTGGAGAACCTGCACAAGCATGTGGAACGCTTCGCGGAGCGGAACGGACACGACGTAGTAGAGCGCGACCACTGGTCACTTGTGGTGGAATCGGCGAAGGAGGTAGGGCCGTCTCTCTTCGTCTCCCTGCTGATCATCACGGCGTCATTCATTCCCGTGTTCGCGCTGGGGGACCAGGAGGGACGTCTCTTCCATCCACTGGCGTGGACGAAGACGCTCGCGATGGCAGCAGCAGCGCTCCTCTCGATCACTCTCGTGCCCGTGATGATGGGGCTCTTCATCCGGAAAGGCGTGAAGCCAGAAGCCGCGAACCCGGTGAACCGCTTCCTCATCCGCGTCTACAGGCCGGTGATCAGGTTCGTGCTGCGGCACCGCTGGTCCACTATCATCGCGGCAGCCGCCGTCCTGGTGATCACGCTCCTTCCGTGGTCGCGCCTCGGCAGCGAGTTCATGCCGCCGCTGAACGAGGGGAGCATCATGGACATGCCTTCCACCTTCCCGGGCGTTGGGACCGCTCAGGCGAAGGCGATCCTCCAGCAGCGCGACGCGGCGCTGGCCAGAATCCCCGAGGTTCAGATGGTGCTCGGCAAGATCGGTCGCGCCGAGTCGGCGACGGACATGGCGCCCATGTCGATGATCGAGACGATCGCGATTCTCAGGGACAAGCAGGACTGGCGCCCTGGGGTGACCTACGACTCGATCGTGAGCCAGGCAAATGCCACGGTGCGGACGCCGGGCGTAGCCAACATGTGGTCGATGCCGATCAAGAACAGGCTCGACATGCTAGCCACGGGGATAAAGACGCCAGTTGGGATCAAGCTGTTCGGGCCCAACCTCGACACGCTCGACCGGATTGCGAAGGACATCGAGGGGCTGCTCCCCGCGGTGCCGGGGACGAACTCGGTCTTCGCCGAGCGCGCTGTAGGCGGCCGGTACGTGGATATCACGCTCGACCGCGCGGCGGCTGCGCGCTATGGGATGACCGGCGATGACGTGCAGATGGCGGTGTCGACCGCGGTCGGCGGGGCCGAGGCGGGGCAGGTATTCGAGGGACGTGAGCGATATAGCGTGCTCGTACGCTACCCACGTGCGCTACGCGACAGCCCCGACGCGATCCGGAACGTGCTCGTCTCCACTCCGTCGGGTGCGCAGGTAGCACTGGGGGAACTCGCGCGAATCGACATCGTTCGTGGACCGACACTCATCAAGAGCGAGAACGGCTACCTCAACAGCGTCATCTACGTGGACGTGCGAGATCGTGATGTTGGTAGCTACGTCGACGACGCGCAGCGACTGCTCGGCGAGAAGCTGACGTTGTCCACGGGATATCGTCTGGAGTGGTCGGGTCAGTACGAGGCGATGCAGCGCGCAGGCGAGCGGCTCAGGGTAGTAGTCCCGATCACACTCGCCATCATCGTGCTCCTGCTCTACTTCAACTTCGGAAGCATGGCGGAGAGTGCGATTGTGATGCTCTCACTCCCGTTCTCTCTGGTGGGCGGCGTGTGGCTCATGTGGCTGCTCGACTACAATCTGAGCGTCGCCGTCGCGATCGGCTTCATCGCGCTCGCCGGCGTAGCGGCCGAGACGGGGATCGTGATGCTCATCTATCTGGACCATGCGTACCGGGAAAGAGAGGATGGGGGACTCCTTCGCGGCCGCCACGACGTGGATGCAGCCGTTGAACAGGGGGCAGTGGACCGTGTACGCCCCAAGATGATGACCGTCACCGCCATCATGGCCGGTCTGATTCCGATCCTCTGGAGTCAGGGAGCGGGGGCGGACGTCATGAAGCGCATCGCGGCGCCGATGGTGGGCGGGATGCTCTCGAGCACGATCCTCACGCTCGTCGTCATCCCAGCGATCTACTCGCTATGGAAGGAATGGGAGCTCGCCCGTCAGGCGCGGACGGCTGCTCGTGTAGCCCGGGCACACCCTGCTGATGAGGGAACCGGGGAAGTGGCTGACGTCCGGGCGTGAATGGGCCTGCCGCGCATGTCCCAGCGTACCGTGCGCGCAGGCCATTGGCCACTACGGCGAGTGACGCCCCCATGTCGGCCGCGACGGCCATCCAGAGCGTGGCCAGCCCACTCACCGCGAGCACGAGGAACACCGCCTTCACCGCGATCGCGAAGGCGATGTTCTGCTGGATGATCCCGAGCGTTCGTCGGGAGAATTGCACAGTGAGTGGGAGCTTCCCGAGGTCGTCCGCCATGAGCGCTATGTCGGCGGTCTCGAGCGCGACGTCGGTGCCGGCGGCGCCCATGGCGATGCCCACAGTGGCAGTTGCTAGCGCCGGCGCATCGTTCACTCCGTCGCCCACGAACGCCACGCGCTCACCATTCGCCTGGAGCTCGTGGACTAGCTGTACCTTGTCGTTGGGCATGAGTTGCGCGTGGATCTCGCCGATACCGAGCAGCTCGGCGATTGCGCGCGCAGTGCCCTCGGTGTCGCCAGTCAGCATCACGGGCCTGATGCCTTGCCGCACCAGCGCGGCGACGGCGCCACGAGCCTCGGGACGGAGCTGGTCGGCGATTGCGATGATCCCGAGCGGTAGACCATCACGTTCGACGACGACGGACGTCTTCCCCTCCTGCTCCAAGCGGCCGAGGATCGCTTCGTTCTCAGCCGTCAGGAGCTCGCGCTCGCGCATCATACGCGCGTTGCCCAGATAGATGATTCGCCCCTCGACCAGAGCCCGCGCACCACGCGACACGAGCGCTTCGAAATCCACGGCAGGCGGCACGGTGACGCCGCGCGCGGTAGCCTCATCTAGGATCGCACGCGCCAGCGGGTGCTCGGAATGGCGCTCCACCGCGGCGGAGAGTCGCAGTACTTCGCGCTCGCTCACCCCACCCAGCGCGACGACGTCCGTCACCGCGGGTCGCCCCGTCGTGAGTGTGCCCGTCTTGTCCAGCGCGACGACTGTTCCCGAGCCAGCGCCTTCGAGGTACACCCCGCCCTTGATGAGAACCCCGGCCCGAGCGGCACCGGCGAGCCCGGACACGATGGTGACCGGAGTA
>DATCXG010000330.1:0-4003 GCA_036565945.1 Gemmatimonadaceae bacterium | reverse complement strand
CGGCCAAGCGCTACCTCCTGAGGCAGGCAGACAATCGCCTGCACGCGCCGGCAGAAGTGGAGCCACCGCGACTTATCCTCCGAGCCCTCGAGACCATTGGTATGTCCCGCTCACGCGAACGGATTCTTTCCAACCTGGATGAGATGTACGGCGAGGCCTTCACGCGCGCCAAGGCCAGTGAAGATCAGATGCAGATGGCCACCCTCGACTTTGCCTACCGCCGCGAACAGCTCTACTTCGAGATCCTGCTAGACATCCGCGACGCGGTGGAGAAGAGGTAAAAACGGGGTTCAGGGTTCAGGGGGCAGGAACTACCTCGGGGTTGAGATCTCTACACCGAGGCTGGTCCTGAATCCTTTCAGTTCCCTGCCCCCTGAACCCTGCACCCTGAACCCTGTAGTATTCATCCCGCGTAGCGGAAGCCGGTCTCTTCCAGGGTCAGGGTCTTCAGGTCGTTCTGCACGCCGGCCTCCACTACCTCGGCGATGACCAACACGTGATCGCCGGCGGGATGCTCGGAGACCAGTCGGCAGTCGACCCAGCCGGAGGCTTCATCCAGCACTGGCGACCCCGTGACGGGCGCGGCGTGGTACGGCACTCCTTCTAGCTTATCGGGCGTGTTCCTGGATGAGCGGCCCAGCGTGCCCGCGGTCTGCCGCGCACCGGTGGGGAGGATGCTCAGCGCGAAGGCTCGCTCACGGCGCACGAGCGGCAGCGAAGCGGACTCGTTCTCTATGGCCACGGCGACCATGGGTGGCTCGAAGGAAACCTGGGTCACCCAGTTCACGGTCATCGCGTGCCCTCTCTCGCCGTTGCGCACGGCAAAGGCGTAGAGCCCGTAGACGATACTCCTGAGCACCTTCTTCTTGGCTTCCTGGTTCATCGCGCCATGGGTGAGTGATTGCTCGCTCAGGTGGCCTTCTTCGTGGTCTTCTGAGGGATCCAGAGCGAGGCGAGGATCGTTACGGTGAGAACCACCGCAATCACACCCAGAGCCAGGGTCACGGGAATCTCGTAGAAGTGATCGAGCAACATCTTCGCCCCCACGAACACGAGGATGACCGCGAGGCCGTACCTGAGCAGGTAGAAACGCGTTACCACGCCAGCGAGCACGAAGTAGAGCGCTCTGAGCCCGAGTATGGCACAGACGTTGGATGTATATACCAGGAACGGATCGCGCGTCACGGCGAAGATGGCCGGGATGCTGTCGAGCGCGAAGACGAGGTCGGTGAATTCCACCAGCAGGACGGCCAGGAAGAGTGGTGTTGCCACGCGTCTGGCGTTCTCGATGGCGAAGAAGCTCTGACCATGGTACTTGGACGTGATGGGGACGAAGCGCGAAGCCAGCCTGACCAACGGGTTGCCCTCGATCTCCGGCGGCTTCTCCTCCCGCAGAGCCATCCTGGCGCCCGTCACCACTAGCAGCGCGCCGAAGACGTAGATCACCCAGTGGAAGGTGGCCAGCAGGAAGGCGCCCACGGCGATGAACAGGCCGCGCATGATCAGCGCGCCCAGGATCCCCCAGAACAGCACGCGATGCTGGTAGCGCGCCGGCACGCCGAGGTAGGAGAAGATCAACACCATCACGAAGATGTTGTCTACGCTCAGCGACTTCTCTATCAGGTAGCCGGTGAGGAACTCCGTAGCCTGCTTCGAGCCCTCGAACGTGTAGAGTCCGAACGCGAACAGGAGAGAGAGCGCGATCCACACGGCGCTCCATATCGCGGCTTCCTTGATCCCGACCACATGTGCCCGGCGGTGGAACACGCCGAGGTCGATGGCGAGCAGGGCCAGGACGACCACATTGAATATTATCCAGAACCAGATGCTAGTAGCCATGCGCTCCTTGCGCAGTGCGGCCGCGGGGGACAAAAAAGGGCGAGACCCTACGGCACGCATGTGTCGTAGTGGTCTCGCCCCGGACCGGAATCCCAGAACCGACCGGAAACGCGCCCTGCGCTCCGTCTTGACGATCGGTCCTTCCGACACCCATGCGCCGGCAGGCTACTCCCCACTCTACCCTAAACTTCAACCCGTCGCGGTCGGGAGACAAGGGGGGAACTACGGGAGGCAGGGTTCAGGGTTCAGGGGGCAGGAACTACCTCGGCGTCTGGGTCCCAGCGCCAGGCGCTGTTAACTGCCCCCTTTCAGTTCCCTTACCTCCTGAACCCTGAACCCTGCCCCCCGTAGTCCCCCCTTGTCCCACCATGATTCTGCCGGCAACATATTCCTCCATGAGAGCACCTCTCTTCGCATCTCTTCTCCCATCTCTCTTGGCTGGCGTCATGGTCCTCGGCTGTTCGGGTAACAAGGGGGCCGGCGATGGGTCGTCGGTGAGTCTCGCCATCGTGAACGCGCACATCTGGACCGGGGACGCGCGGCGTCCGTGGGCCGATGCCATCGCGGTACGGGGCGACAGGATAGCGACCGTCGGCTCGAGTGCGGAGGTCAAGAAGCTCACCGGCGACGGCGCACGCGTGATAGATGCAGGAGGGGCGCTGGTCGTCCCGGGATTCATCGACTCGCACGTCCACTTTGTCGACGGTGGGTTCCGGCTCTCGTCGGTGCAGCTGCGCGACGCGCGGACTCCCGCGGAGTTCATCGCACGGATCAAGGCTTACGCGGCCACCGTGCAGCCAGGTACGTGGATCATGGGTGGCGACTGGGATCACACGACGTGGGGTGGAGAGCTGCCGCGCCGTGACTGGATCGACTCGGTGACGCCGAATAACCCGGTCTGGGTGCAGCGACTCGATGGGCACATGGGGCTCGCCAACGGCGCGGCGCTGCTGGCTGCCGGCGTCTCGAGCGCCACGGCGAACGTGGATGGCGGAACGATCGTGCGCGATGCTGCCGGCGAGCCCACGGGGATTCTGAAGGACAACGCGATGTCGCTCATGGACCGCGCGGTGCCGGAATTGGCTCCTGAGCTCTCCGACCGTGCTCTCGATACGGCCATGAAGTACGTGGCCGCGCAGGGTGTCACGTCGGTCCAGAATATGGGAACGTGGTCGGACCTGGCCGTCTTCGAGAGAGCTCGGCAGGCTGGCCGGCTCATCACGCGCATCTACGCGGTGGTTCCGCTGGCCAGCTGGGAGCGGCTCCGTGACACCGTGGCCACGCGTGGCCACGGCGATGAATGGTTGCGCATCGGTGGCCTCAAGGGCTTCGTGGACGGTTCGCTGGGCTCGCACACGGCCGCCATGCTCCAGCCATTCAGCGACAGCCCGCGTGATGCGGGACTCCTGGTCAACACTCCCGAAGATCTGTATGCCTGGACCAGCGGTGCCGACAAGGCGGGGCTCCAGGTGATGGTGCACGCGATCGGTGATCGGGCGATCAGGCTGCAACTCGACATCTACGAGCGCGTGGAGCGCGAGGACGGGCCGCGCGACCGGCGCTTCAGGATCGAGCACGCACAGCACCTTGCGCCACCGGATATTCCGCGTTTCGCTACACTCGATGTGATCGCCAGCATGCAGCCGTACCACGCGATAGACGATGGACGGTGGGCGGATGGGGTGATCGGGCCCGAGCGTAGCCAGACCACGTACGCGTTCCGCTCGCTGCTCGATGCGAAGGCGCCTCTCGCGTTCGGCAGCGACTGGTTCGTGGCTCCTCCCACGCCGCTCGAAGGCATCTACGCCGCTGTCACCCGTCGAACGCTCGACGACAGGAACCCCGGTGGGTGGGTACCGGCGCAGAAGATCACAGTGGATGAGGCGCTGCGCGCCTACACATCGGGTGGCGCCTACGCGAGCTTCGAGGAGAAAGAGAAGGGAAGTCTCGAACGCGACAAGCTTGCCGACTTCGTCCTGATCGATCGCGACATCACTCGCATTCCACCCCAGGAGATTCGTGATGCGCGTGTGCTCATGACCGTTGTGGGGGGAAAGGTCGTGTACGAGCGTGCGGATACCGTGCAAGCGCGTCGCTGAGAGCGAGGTGAAGGCGCGGCGCACTGCCGCCGCGTAACGACCGCCGCGGCCGAGACGTCTCGGCC
>DATCXG010000251.1:0-7624 GCA_036565945.1 Gemmatimonadaceae bacterium | reverse complement strand
CGCCCCGCGCCGGGCGATTGCGCCAGCCACACGTTCGCTCAACCCTTCTCGTCGGACAGGTGGCGCTCGCCGTTACTCTGGTGGCCGGCGCCGCGCTCTTCGTCTCGAGTTGGTGGAACGTCCGTGGGATTAAACTCGGCTTCTCTGCGGATCGTGTGCTCGTAGGTAGGATGCGACTCGGCGAGATGGGCTACACGCGGGCCGAGCAACGGGACGCCTACGAGCGGATGCTCGATCGCGTGCGCACGCTACCTGGGGTACGGAGCGTGAGCCTCGCGTCTCACCTTCCGTTCGTGAGCAGGCTCGGGAATCCGATCGTGATTCCCGGAGTCGACCCTGAAGTAGTCCGGCACGCCTCCCACATTCCTCTCGGTCCAGAGCTGAACGTCGTGTCGCCGGCGTTCTTCCCCAGCACCGGCACCGCGCTTCGTCGTGGCCGACTGTTCAACGACGATGATCGATTGGACACCGAACCGGTGGCGATCATCAACGAGAAGATGGCACGCGCATTCTGGCCCGCCGGCAATGCGCTGGGACAGTGCATAAGGATCAAGCCATGGCGACCGGACAGCAGCGAAGTACCGTGCAGCCGGATCGTCGGTATCGTGACGGATACGAAGACTGAAAGTCTACGTGGCGATCCTGACCTCCAGATGTACGCTCCGCTCGCTCAACGCGACGACATCGTACCCGATAATCTCGTCGTTCGCACTGATGGCGACCCACTCTCGCTCGTAGCCCCTGTGCGCCAGGCCATGCAGGGCGCCGCAGCTGGACTGCCCTTCGCCGATGTGAAGCCTTGGGCCGAGTACCTAGAGCCCGAGTTGCGTCCTTGGCGGCTCGGCGCCTCGATGTTCACGCTGTTCGGCGCAGTCGCGCTGGCACTGGCGGCGGTGGGGCTCTATGGAGTTTTCTCGTACGCCGTCTCGCGCCGCACGCGCGAGATGGCAGTCCGCTCCGCACTCGGTGCTCGAGAGGCCGACATACTGCGGATGGTCATGGTGGACGGACTAAGGTTGTCGGTGGTGGGCGTGCTTATAGGCTCACTGCTCTGTCTGGGGCTGGGGCAGATGTTGGCCGCGCTGCTCGTCGGTGTAGCCGTCGCCAGCCCGGTCGCGCTCGGCATCGCAGTCGGAGCCGTACTCAGCGTCACGGTGCTTGCCGTTGCCATGCCCGCACGGCGCGCAGCAAGCATTGATCCGGCAGTGGCGCTTCGGGACGGATAGACAGCGTGGCGACATGTCACGCTACGTGGCACATGTCGTCACACGAAAGTACAGCACGGGAGAGGACAGCGTGACCGATTCCACCATCGACTCTGAGCGACGCAGGGCATCTCCCAGCAATACAGTGTCGTTCGGCTTCGCATACGACAAGCAATCGTTGGTGAAGTGGCAGCGGGCCCGCATCATCTGCATCGCGGCAGTGGTCGTGGTGGGCGTGATTCTTGTGCGATCGTGGCCGCGCGGTACTGCGGTCGCCGAGGCACCGGTTGGCGACTACGTGTCGCTCCTATCGGATCGCGGTGGGGCCGGGCTGCCCACTGGACTGACGACAGCGTGGCCGCAGACATCCCCGGCAGTGTCGGCTCTCTCTTCCAAAGCGCGTGCGGTGCGCATCGGTGCGCGCATAGCCGATCTGGAAATCACCGCATGGGCACGCAATAGACTTGCCCCCCTGGCGTACTTTAAACGGGACAGTGCAGCGATCGCTGGCGTGCAGCGCTACTCCGCGTCGGTGGACTCATTCGCGGGCGAGCTCGCCGGACACCTTGATGAAGTTCGGCACGGCGACCATGCGGCCGCGCTGTACCGGCGGATAGAGAGCGACGGCAAACGCGCCGCTACAGTGGAACTGGACGTGGCCGAAGCGGCACGGCGAGAAGCGCTCATCTTGTTTAACTCGCGCTTCGTGGCGTTGGGGAATTGGCTCGAGGTCACGCGTGTCGCCGCGTTGCAGGGAGACACGGCGTTCCTCGCCAGCGCCGAGAGTCGCGCCGAGGCCGCAGCCGCGGTTTCTCTGCCCGGGATATCTCGTGAGGCGCGGGAGTCCCTCGATCGGGTACGCTTGCTGCTCGACGGCCGACGCCCGACCGATCTCCGGGCACTGGAGCGAGCACTGACGGATGCGCTGAAGGCACTTGCGAGCTGACGCGAGCGGGCCCGTGGGTGGTCCGGATGTGTCTGTGGCGATTCTGCGGCCACGACTCTACTTGACGATAAAGCTCATGGATACGGCGCCAACTCGGTCTAACTACCCTCGCACCAGCTTCTTGTACGCGATGCGATGCGGCTGGTCCGCCTCCGCCCCCTTCCTCCTTCTGAGATCCTCCACCCTGGTAGTTCCCCTCAGAGTAGAGGATCTCGGTAGTCGTTGGGGCTTGACCAGCGGGGTTTTTAGAGGGGAGTGCGACCGCGCGGCGCACGAACACACTGTTCTACATGACGTCTCGTGTCAGAAGTAATTTGACACAACGGTCAGCGCTGCGGATCGGGCCGCGTATCGGCCACGCCACTCAGTGACCGTGATGGCGATGTATCGAGCACCTCCTACCGCTCCACGACTCCACCCACCCCGTCGCCGTCCGGCGCGACATTACCAATCAATGGGCGAGCCCCATCAATTCGCTCGGGCCGAGAAGGCGCACGCTCGCGTCCTCAGCCCCGAGCCGCTCCAGCTCGCCGGTGAAACCAGATCGCGAAAACAGGAGGTAGAGATGGCCCCTACTGCGATCGCCGTAATACGAGCTGCTACTCGTTGCGAGCTGTAGCTTCTGCAGGACGTTTCGGCCGACGGGGGAGCCCCACCACTTGCATTCACCGGAGAATGTGGTGCCATCGAGCAGTCGCCCGGCGACGTCGATGTCGTAGTCCGCGGCCCAGATCTGCCCGACCTCGTGCGCCGCGCGCGGCAGGATCTCGCGGCCATACAGGCGCGTATAGTCGCGGCAGATCCACTCGAATAATCCCCCCATGTAGTCGGCGAGATGCGGCTCGATCGCGTGAACCCACACCTCATCTGCATGGCCGGCGGCCAACGGCGAGGCATTCGGTAGGCAGAACCGGTACCAGAACGCCAGGAACGGGTCATTCAGATAGTAGCGCCGGTTTCGTTCTCGCTCCGTCGTATCGAGAGACCGGGCGACTCGGATCAAGCGGAGCTCCTCCAGCTTCCTGACGTAGGGGGCGAGCGTGCTCGCATCGCGAATCTCCCGGATGCGCGCGATGATATCGCCTGAAACCGTACAACCATCCGCGATCGAGCGAAGGATCGTGGCGTAGCGCGTGACATCGCGCAGCTCCGCCTGGAGCAGGTTGTTCGGCTCATCGCCGAGCGGGGCTCCGGTGGACAGGACGAGATCCATCACGTTCGATTGGAGCGTCGCTCGAGGGTCGCAGAGGTTCAGGTAGTAGGGGATGCCACCGAAGACCCCGTACGCCATCAACTGATCCTCCAGCGACCAGTCGGGGAAGAACCGGGCTACGTCGCGAAACGGGAGCGGGGTGACGTCGAGCTCGAAGGTCTGGCGGCCGTGCATCGGATTCTTCTCGCCGAGTAGTTCTTCCATGAAGGAGATCCTGGAGCCACACAGGATCAGATTCAGGGGGCTACGGCGATCGCGCAGGCCGTCGCACAATTTCTGGAAGACCGACGGCAGGGCGGGGTCGGCTTCGCAGAGGTACGGGAACTCATCGAGAACCACGGTGAGTCCAGGCATCCGAGCACCGGCGACCTGCTCCAGGTAGGTCAGCACACCCAGCCAGTCGCTGAGGGAGCTCAGGACAGGGTCAGCTCCCACCGCTCGTTCAGCCTCTATCTTGAAGAGGGCCAGGCTCATCGAGTGAGCGATCTTGGTCGCCTGATAGTAGATGGTCGGGCGTCCTCGGGTCACTTCGACCAGCAGCCTGGACTTGCCTACACGGCGGCGCCCCCGCACGATAGCGACCGAGGGTCGCTTGCGATCAAGCTCGCGTCGCAGGGCACGGATCTCGTCTTCGCGGCCGATGAACTCGGGGGCATCCATGCTTAGCCCTCCTGTGTCTATGATTATGATAATCGTGATTATCATAATCATAGACACAGGAGGGTGCAAGTTCGGAAGACGCGCGGCTACATCTCCTCGGCTTTCCCGCTACCGCTATCCCGTAGCTGGCGTCAGCAATCCCGGAGCAGCTCGCGGACGTGGAGCTCGGTCCCGGTGGAAGCGGGCTCCATTGGGAAGGGGTCAGCATTGGTCGGGACGTCCGAGTGAAGCGAGCCCTCGTCGAACGTCCCCAAGGCGGAAGGAGTCATCAGGTTGCGCAACCTGATGACTCCTTCCGCCTTGGGGACAATTAGCCATTAGGAATCCGCCCACTTCTCGGCCGACCCTCAGTCGATCCATGATTGTGCGTCTTCGGACCGTCAAATTGCGATTCCGCCTCCGGCGCCCGCTGTGCCAAGCGCGCAGGGCGTGGCGGAACTTTGACCAGGTCATGGCGGGCGGATGCGTCATCGTCCGTATCCACTGAACTGCGCGGTATCGGGATGCCAAACACCACGAGCAATTCGATGATTGCAGAAATGATCGAACCTAACATGCGCATTTAACCCATCGAAGGTTGATCGCCGCGCTTTTCAGACGGGAATGCGACTGGATGGCGTGCGTACACGTGGTTCTGTATGACGTCTCGTGTCAGAGCCCGCTTGACACAATCGGGCATGGCGAGCGACAGCGGCTACCCACCGACACTGGTCAGCACGGCGGAGAGTGCGCGTGATACGCCGGCCTCCGATCCGATGTTACTGAGTCAGTGTCCGGATTCGCTCCGCGCCTGCGCCCGCAGCTTACTGACCGTCTCCTCGATCACCGCCTCCCCGATTGCCTCTGGCGTATACACACCAGCCGCCGAGCCGAGTGCCGGCCCCGTGACCGCATCCTCGTCGCCCGCTTCGGCCAGCAGCCGCATGAAGCCGTCATCCGGTCGCTTATCGAGCCGGAGATCAGCCCGTACCTGCGCCTTCGACTTTCGATTCTTCCTGATCACTTCACGCTCCTTCCCCATCTCCGAGCTCCTCGAAAACCCGTACACCACTCTCCGCCCCACGACGACGAGTCCCCGGTCGGGATAGCGGTAACGGGTAGCAACCTGCCAAAGGCGCGATCACGAGAGCAGCGAGTGGCGCGAGCAAGCGATGCCGACGATGTCTCATGCGCACCTCTGGCGTTCGAGAGGTACTTCACGGAAGATGATCTCGATCTGATCCGGGGCAGTGTCGGTCCCCGCCCGAAAGATTGAAGAGGAGTCCCGCCTTACCGAAGCTGAGATCGTAGCGATCCAGGTGGACGGCGACAAGGGGAGGGAGGCTTCAAGAGCCGCGTCGCTGGCATCGGATCCCGGACACAACTCCATACCCGTTATCCACCCGGCCCCCACCACTCATACGGGCAAGCGTCGCGGAGCACCTCACCCACTCCACAATTTTTGTGTCAAGATCCTGTGTCAAACGACGGCCCAGCCAATCCCATAGACTGACTGGGCCATCGTCATACAGGCGCCGATGAACGAGCGTCTTGGTCCATCTTCGAGGCGCCATCGATGAAGCCTACAGGCGCCCTAACTACCCCCGCACCAGCTTCTTATACGCTATCCGATGCGGCTGGTCCGCCTCCGACCCCTTCCTCCGCCTGAGATCCTCGATGTACCCCTGGTAGTTCCCCTCATACCAGACCACCTCGGAATCCCCCTCGAACGCGAGCATATGAGTCGCTATACGATCGAGGAACCAACGATCGTGTGATATCACCACTGCGCAGCCGGCGAAGTCGAGCAACGCCACTTCCAACGCACGCAGCGTATCCACATCGAGATCGTTGGTCGGCTCGTCGAGGAGCAACAGGTTCCCGCCGCTCTTGAGGAGCTTCGCGAGGTGCAGCCGGTTGCGCTCTCCACCCGATAGGTCCCCCACTCGCTTCTGCTGATCCGCTCCGCGGAAGTTGAAGCTCGCGAGGTACGCGCGCGCATTCATCTCGCGCTTCCCCACGTCGATGGTGTCACGCCCCTCGCTCACTTCCTGATACACGGTCTTGTCCGCGTTCAGCTCGCGACTCTGATCCACGTACGCGATGTTGACGGTGCTACCGATTGTGAGCGTCCCATCATCCGGCTCTTCGCGCCCGGCCACCATCCGGAACAACGTGGTCTTCCCCGCGCCATTTGGCCCGATCACACCAACGATCCCGCCGCGCGGAAGACTGAAGCTCAGATCCTCGAAGAGCAGCTTGTCGCCGAACGCCTTGCGCAGATCCTTCGCGATCACCACATCGTTCCCGAGTCGCGGCGGCGGTGGGATCACGATCTCGTTCTGCATCACCCGATCGCCGGTGTCCTGCGCGGCCAGCTCCTCGTACGCGGTCACGCGTGCCTTGCTCTTCGCCTGCCGCGCGCGCGGAGCCATGCGCACCCACTCGAGCTCCCTCGCGAGTGTGCGCTGGCGTGCCGACTCCTGCTTCTCCTCCTGCGCGAGCCGGTTCTTCTTCTGCTCCAGCCAGCTGCTGTAGTTCCCCTCCCACGGAATCCCGCGGCCGCGGTCGAGCTCGAGGATCCACTTGGCCACGTTGTCCAGGAAGTACCGATCGTGCGTGATCGCCACCACGGTCCCCGGAAACTCCGCGAGATGCCGCTCGAGCCACGCCACGCTCTCGGCGTCGAGGTGGTTTGTGGGCTCGTCGAGCAGGAGCATGTCGGGCTGCTCCAGCAGCACTCGGCAGAGCGCCACGCGACGTCGCTCGCCGCCGGAGAGCGTGGTGACGTCCGCATCGGCAGGCGGAAGCCGCAGCGCATCCATCGCGATCTCGATGGTGCGGTCGAGCTCCCAGAGGTTGTGCGCGTCTATCTGCTCCTGCACCTTCGCCTGCTCGTCGAGCAGCTTCTGCATCGCGTCGTCGTCCATCGGCTCCGCGAACTGCATCGAGATCTCCCCGAAGCGCTCGAGCAGCGCGCGCTGCTCGGCCACCGCCTCTTCGACGTTGCCACGCACGTCCTTGCTGGGATCGAGCTCTGGCTCCTGCGGGAGATAGCCGATCTTCGTCCCCGCTGCGGCCCATGCCTCGCCCTGGAAGTCCTGATCCACGCCGGCCATGATGCGCAACAGCGAAGATTTCCCCGCGCCGTTGGGACCGAGCACGCCGATCTTGGCGCCGGGGTAGAACGAGAGCCATATGCCATCGAGGATGACCCGCGAAGGCGGTACGACCTTTCGCAGGTCCTTCATTACATAGATGAACTGAGGTGCCACGTCTCTGCTCTGGTTCCTGGGTTCGGTGCGTGATCCGCTCGGCGAGGTGTTTTGCCCGCAGCCAATCAGTGAATCGCGAAATCTAACGTAGGCGGCGTGGGGTCAGGGCGACGGAGGGAGCACGATGTCGTCACGCAGATCCCGCACTATGAACCAGTTGGCCACCGCCTCTATGCCCAGGAGCCGCGTGACCACGTTGCGGAAAGCGACTCCCACTGCGCTCTTCGGCACGAACGACGAGGCGAAGCGGGCGGCGGAGCGCTGCTTCTTCTCGAGGAACGGCATCATGCGCCGCTCATACGCCGCGAACGCCTCACGATGGTCACCCTTCGCCGCAGCCAGTTCG
>DATCXG010000319.1:0-3053 GCA_036565945.1 Gemmatimonadaceae bacterium | reverse complement strand
GGCCGCTTGCGCCGAGCGCCGGCTGCCGGTGATCCACGATGTGGGGAGCGGCCTCTTCGTCTCACTCGAGCCGTGGGGTCTGAGCGGAGAGCCGCTGGCCACGGACGCCGTGCGATCGGGGGCGACGGTGGTCACGATGAGTGGCGACAAGCTGTTGGGCGGGCCGCAAGCTGGAATAGCGCTCGGGAGCGGCGAGGCCATCCAGCGGATGCGCCGGAACCCACTCACCCGCGCGTTACGCGTCGACAAGCTCACCCTCGCGGCGCTGGAGGCCACTCTGGCGCTCTACCGTGATCCGCCGCGCGCGATGCGCGAGATACCAACGCTGGCCATGCTCTCCGCCCCCATTTCCGTACTCGAAGGACGCGCGGCTGCGTTGTGTTCGGCGCTAGGGCGCGCCGGCCACGCATCCACCGTGGTGGCGAGCGAGGGAAGCGTGGGCGGAGGCGCCTTCCCCACGACACCGTTACCATCAGTGGCGGTCGCTCTCGAGGGCGATCCGGAGGAGCTCGATGAACGCCTCCGCACGGCGTCGCAGCCGGTGATCGGAAGGATCGTCGATGGCCGGCTCCGACTCGAGCTGCGCTCCGTACCAGAAGGGGACGACGCCGGCCTCGCCGAATCGGTCATCGCGGCCCTCTCGTGATGCGTACGCGCCCGACGAGCACGCACCCCGCCGCCTTTCTCGACCGTGACGGCACGATCAACGTGGACACGCACTACCCACGGCATCCGGACGACGTAGCGCTCGTTCCTGGCGCCGCCGAGGCCATCGCGCGGCTCAACGCCGCCGGCATCCCGGTCATCGTCGTGTCCAACCAATCGGGCATCGGCCGAGGCTATCTCACTCTGGCCGACTACGAACGCGTACGCCTCCGACTCGATGAGCTCCTCGCCGCGCACGGTGCCCGTGTGGACGCCACCTACATCTGCCCCCACGCGCCGCCAGAATCGCCGGACGAGCCAAGCTGCGAGTGCCGCAAGCCCGGCACCCTGCTCTACCGGAACGCCGCCACCGACCACGCGATCGATCTTTCACGCTCCTGGTTCATCGGCGACCGCTGGCGCGACATCGCGGCGGCCCTCGCGCTCGACGGCCGCGGCATCCTGGTGCCAGGCCGCGAGACGCCGGACGACGACATCAGGCGCGCCCGGCGGGATATGATCGTGGAGCCGACCCTGGGGAAGGCGGTAGAGAGAGTGATCGCCGACTGCGGGGGATCTTGACTACGGGGTTCAGGGGGCAGGAACTGCTTGAACCACGGAGGCACGGGGGCACGGAGAAACTGCCGAACTACGGTAACTGCAACACAGAGAACTGCAGGGGAACGGCAAAAGAGACGGCAAGAGAGAACTGCAAAAGCCAACGGCAACTGCTAAAAACAATAAAGCTTTGGGAACTGCTCTTCGCCTCTGCTCCGGGCGCGGCACTCGGGGCTCCTTGCCCCGTCAGGTCCCGCTCGCCTCGGCGAGAGGAGGCCGGGATGCAATCCCCCAAAACATTGCCTCTTGCAGTTGCCGTCCTCCGTGTCTCCGTGCCTCCGTGGTTGATGTTTCTGTCGGGACTAAAAATTCAAGTCCTGACCCCGCCGTGGTTGCAGCGGTTGACGTTCGAAATTCAGCGTTCGGCCCTCAACGCTCTCCTTCTCAGTTTTCCGCTCGCCGTGCGCGGCAGCGGCTCCGCGGTGAAGCGAACCTCGCGCGGCACCTTGTAGCCTGCCAGCTGTGCGCGACAGTGCGCTCGCAGCGCATCAGCATCGATCGCATTGGCAGCGGTATTCAGGCGGACCACAGCCACCACGCGCTGGCCCCACGCGTCGTCTGGCACGCCTATCACGGCAACTTCGGCCACTGCATGGTGTGACAGGAGGACACTCTCCACCTCGGCTGGATAGACGTTCTCACCGCCCGTGACGATCATGTCGTCGCGCCGGCCGAGGACGTACAGATAGCCGTCGGCGTCCACACGGCCCTCGTCGCCGGTGTGTAGCCAACCGCCGGCCAGGGCGCGCGCGCTGGCTCCGGGATCGGAGTGGTAGCCACTCATCACCGTCGGGCCGCGCACCAGGATCTCACCCGGCGCGCCGACGGGGACCGTACGCCCATGGGCGTCGACAATACGCAGCTCGCTGGGGTAGAGTGGCGTACCGGCGGAGCCTAGCCTGCGCAGCGCTTCGGCTGGCGGAAGAGTGGCCAGCTGCGATGCCGTCTCGGTCAGGCCGTAGGTCTGCGCCACCGGCACGCACAACCGCGCGCACGCCTCCAGCAGCGGACGCGGAGCGGGGCCGCCACCGAGCAACACGCAGCGCAGTGTGGGTGGATAGGGCGCGTCACCACGCGCATCGATCATACGCTGCAGCATGGTTGGCACCACACTGACGAGGCTGACCCGTTCCTCGTCGATCGCGGCGTTGACCGCCGCAGCATCGAAGCGCTCGTGCACCACGGCGGCGATACCGTAGCACGCCGCGCGAACGAGAATGGAGAGCCCGCCCACGTGGAAGAGCGGCAGGCAGGCCAGCCAGACATCGTCGTCGCGCAGGCCGAGGTGCAGCGCCGAACCGGTCGCGCTCCACCAGAGGTTCCCGTGCGTGAGCACCGCTCCCTTGGGGCGACCGGTTGTGCCGGAGGTGTAGATGACGAGGTAGGGAGCGCTGGGCGAAGGAGCGTCGTGCGAAGCAGCGTCGGGCGTGGAAGCGTTGAGCTCGTAAGCGTCGAGCGAAGCAGCGCCGAGCGAAGCAGCTTCGAGCTTGGGAGCGTCGGGCGAGGAGTGCGCGGGGTCGACGGGACGGATCAGGGATGTATCATTCGCGTCGAGGAGGACGAGACCCGGGACGGCCGCGGCGAGGGCATTGGCGCTATCGTGCGTGCGGGAATCGTGAGCGAGCCAGCGGGCGCCGGAGTGGACGACTTGCCACGTCTGCTCGGCCACTGTCAGACGCAGGTTGAGAGGGACGAGTACAGCGCCGGCGCGTGGTGCGGCGTGGAGTAAGGTGGCGAAGGCGAGGCCATTCGGGAGGAGAAGAGCGACGCGGTCGCCAGGTTGCACACCG
>DATCXG010000308.1:0-8151 GCA_036565945.1 Gemmatimonadaceae bacterium | reverse complement strand
TCCGCAGCGACGCCCTCTGTCCCGCGGATCGCTGCCCGCCCGGCGCACTGGCCGCGGGCGGCGCCCCCCCAGTTACACCAGCGAGAGCGACGTCTCGTCCGCGATCCAGCCGAGGTATCTTCCCAGCCCCGCGGCAACGGGCAACGCCAGAAGCTCCGGCACCTTGTACGGGTGCAGCTCGGCGAAGGACTCCTGGAGAGCCTCCAGTCGCCCGGTGCGTGTTTTCAGGAGCACCACCACCTCCTGCTCGTCGGCGATCTTCCCGTTCCAGCGGTAGAGCGATCGCGCGCCCCCCAGCAGTGTGCCGCAGGCTATGAGGCGGCGTTCCAGCAGGGTCTTGATCAGGCCGATGGCTTCCTCGGCGCTCGAGACTGTGGTCAACACGACCAGGGCATCGGTTTGCGGCATGGTGATCCGGAAATGGCTGAATGAGCCCCAAAGGTAACCACTCGATCAGCCGATGCATTGTGTTTGGAATCATACGGTAAAGACGAATCAGGCGACCGAAGGCAAGGGCGTTGACGTATCCGTTGACGTCCCTTGTCTCACCCTCCTTCCGCGCTCAACTTTACCTGGCTATGCCCGAAGAAAAGCTGATAGTCCGCGGAGCCAGGGAGCACAACCTCCGAAACATCGATATCGCGATCCCTCGCGACCGCCTCACGGTGATCACGGGACTTTCCGGCTCGGGGAAGTCTTCACTCGCCTTTGATACCATCTACGCCGAGGGGCAGCGACGCTACGTGGAGTCGCTCTCGGCGTATGCGCGCCAGTTTCTCGGGCTCATGGAGAAACCCGACGTCGACTCCATCGAGGGGCTCTCGCCGGCCATCTCCATCGAGCAGAAGTCGGCCGGTCACAACCCGCGCTCCACTGTTGGGACGGTAACCGAGATCTACGATTACCTGCGCCTGCTCTACGCGCGCGCCGGCACGCCCCACTGTCCCAACTGCGGTCGGCCCGTCCAGAGGCAGAGTGCGAGCCAGATCGCCGATGCGGTGCTCGCCTGGCCAGCGGATGCACGGATCGAGCTGCTCGCGCCACTGGTGCGTGGCCGGAAGGGAGAGTTCCGCGACCTGTTCGAGTCTGCGCGAAAGCAGGGCTTCGTGCGCGCCATGGTGGACGGGAAGCAGATAGAGCTCGCCGAGCCGCCCAAGCTGGCCAAATCCACGAACCACAGCATCTCCGTCGTGGTCGATCGCCTCGTGGTGCGCGCCGAGGATCGGGGGCGTCTCACCGATTCCATCGAGACCGCTCTGAAGCTTGCCGATGGGCTGGTGGAGGTCGTCTGCCACCGCCCGGGCGAGGGAGGACCCCCTACGACTCAGGTGTTCTCGGAGCGCTACGGGTGCCCCGATTGCGGAACATCCCTCCCCGAGTTGGAGCCGCGTCAGTTCTCGTTCAACTCCCCGTATGGCGCCTGCCCACAGTGCGGCGGCCTGGGCACGAGGAACGAGGTGAGCGAGGAGCTCATCCTGGGCGACGGACAGATATCGATCCTCGAGGGAGTGATCCTCCCCTGGGGAGAACCGACGGGGCATCTACGCAAGGCGATCCTCCCGGCCCTCGCCAAGCAGTTCAAGTTCGACCTCAATACCCCGTGGGGCGAGCTCCCGCAGAAGGTACGCGACGTGATCCTGTACGGCGCTGGCGGGAAGCGGACGACCATCCGCATGGAATCGGGGAAGTTCCGCGGCGAGTACAGTCGCACGTGGGAAGGAGTTCTGGCGAACATCGAGCGACGCTACGCCGACACCACTTCGGAATCGGTGCGCTCGGAGTTGGAGGACTACATGATCGAGGCGCCCTGCCGGACCTGCGATGGGCGCCGCCTCAGACCGGAGTCGCTGGCGGTCACCATCGGTGAGCGCAACATCGGTGAGGTCGGTGAGTTCTCCGTGGCCGACGCCATGGACTTCTTCGCTGGTATCCCGATCCGCTCCAACGGCCGGCCCGGGCTCGACCCCGGCGTGGCTGGCCCCATCCTCAAGGAAGTGCGCGATAGACTACGCTTCCTCGTGGACGTGGGGCTCGACTACCTCACGCTGGGCCGACCAGCGGAGTCGCTGTCGGGGGGCGAGGCGCAGCGCATCCGCCTTGCCACGCAGATCGGATCGCGTCTGGTGGGGGGGCTGTACATCCTCGACGAGCCGTCGATCGGGTTGCACCAGCGTGATAACGCGCGACTGCTCGCGACGCTGCGGCAGCTGCGCGACCTGGGCAACACCGTGATCGTGGTCGAGCATGATGAGGAGACCATGCGCGAGGCCGACTACCTCATCGATCTGGGCCCCGGCGCCGGATCCCACGGTGGATTGGTGGTGGCCGAAGGAACCGTGGAAGAGGTTGCGGCCAACCCCGATTCTCTCACGGGCCGGTACCTGAGCGGAGTGACCCGCATCGAGGTGCCTGCCGAGCGGAGGACGCCCATTCGAGGGCGCGCGCTGCGCGTGGAAGGCGCGCGCGCCAACAATCTGCAGAACCTCACCGTGGATGTCCCCCTCGGTACCTTCGTGGCCGTCACCGGCGTCTCGGGGTCCGGGAAGTCCACGCTGGTGGAGAACATCATCCACCGCGCACTCGCTCGCCACTTTTACCGAGCGCGCGTCATCCCCGGCGAGCACGACCGCATCCGCGGCCTGGAGCACATCGACAAGGTGATCGACATCGACCAGAGCCCCATCGGGCGGACTCCACGGTCGAACCCGGCCACCTACACCGGGCTGTTCACCCCGATACGCGAACTGTTCGCGGAGCTTCCCGAGGCCAAGATTCGCGGGTACGGGCCGGGCCGCTTCTCGTTCAACGTGAAAGGCGGCCGCTGCGAATCCTGCCAGGGCGACGGCCTGGTGAAGATCGAGATGCACTTCCTCCCCGACGTGTACGTGCCGTGCGATGTGTGCAAGGGGAGACGCTACAACCGCGAGACACTGGAGGTTCGTTTCCGCGGAGCCAGTATCGCTGACGTACTCGATATGACCGTGGAGGATGCCTGCGCGTTCTTCGAGAACCAGCCGCGCGTGCGCCACAAGCTGGAGACGCTCGTTGAAGTGGGGCTGGGCTACGTTCGCCTGGGCCAGAGCGCAACCACGCTCTCCGGAGGCGAGGCGCAGCGGGTGAAGCTCGCCACCGAGCTGTCGAAGCGCGACACTGGTCGCACCTTCTACATCCTCGATGAGCCTACTACCGGCCTGCACTTCGAAGATGTGCGCGTGCTCCTCAGTGTGCTGCACCGCCTGGTGGACAAGGGCAACACGATCCTGGTGATCGAGCACAATCTGGACGTGATCAAGACGGCCGACTGGCTCATCGATCTGGGCCCGGAGGGCGGCTCGCGCGGCGGCACCATAGTCGCGGCCGGGACTCCCGAAGATGTGGCGCGAACACCCGGTTCTCACACCGGCGAGGTTCTGAAGCAGCTGCTCGCCGGGCGGGGAATGGGCGATGGCCGGCCAATGCCGGTGGCATCGCCCAGCTCAGGAGCTGCGGAGCCGGTTGAGAGTATCGCGTGAAGGAGGCGCTCGTACGTGGCGGCACGCCCTATTCACACTCTACAGAGTCTGAAGTATCTTCCCGTCGTGTCGTCATGAAACGGAATTTCATGGCGAACCGTAGGATAGATGCGGAGTGAGGTAGGTATCTGCCGTTGCTGCACCGCCACGCTCCGAGTGCGCGCCCTCAAGTCGTACACCATCACGCTCCAGCTCAAGGGTGGTCCATGGTCACGAGAGAAGACCTCGAGGGTTTCCTCGACCGGTTATCGGCCGATGGCGCGAGCCACTCGGAGATCGAGCCGGGTATGTGGATCGTTCGGCCCGGCGGGGAGCTCGACGCCGATGTGGTCGTCCATTACTCGCCGCCGGTCGTGTTGCTACGCATGAAGGTGATGAATCTGCCCAGCGATGAGCGTCTGGTGTCGCCGCTGGCGCGCCGTCTGCTGCAATTGAATGCGAGCGAGCTCGTTCACGGCTCCTACGGTATCGAGGGCGAGGCCATTGTAATGAGCGAAGCTATGGAACTCTCACACCTCGATTACGAGGAGTTTCTCGCCGCGTACGAATCGATGACGCTCGCGCTTGCGGCGCACTTCCGCGAGCTCGCGCCGTTCCGCGAGGCACACTGAACCATGGGCATATTCGACCGACTCTCGACTCTCATCAAGTCGAACCTGAACGACCTCATCTCCTCGGCGGAAGATCCCGAGAAGATGCTCAACCAGATCATCGTCGACATGAGGTCGCAGCTGGCGAAAGCCAAGCAGCAGGTTGCGGCTTCGATCGCCGACGAGCGGCGATTGCACGATCAGGTCGACACCGAATACAAGCAGGTACAGGACTGGGAGAAGCGCGCCATGCTCGCCGTGCAGGAAGGGCGCGATGACATGGCCAAGCAGGCGCTCATCCGCCACAATGAGCACATGTCGCACGCGCAGCAGCTCGAGGCCACCTGGCACTCGCACAAGAGTGAGACGGAGAAGCTCAAGAACGCGCTGCGCGACCTGAACGACAAGATCGAGGAGGCGAAGCGGAAGAAGAACCTCCTCATCGCCCGGCAGAAGCGCGCTGAGGCTCAGAGGCGCATCGCCGATACCATGTCCTCTGTCTCCGAGAAGTCCGCGTTCGAGGCCTTCGCGCGCATCGAGGCGAGGGTCGAGGACAACGAGCGCCGGACTCTGGCCAACGCGGAGATCGACGCCGAGTTCAGCGGCGACCGGTTGAAGCAGGACTTCAAGCTGCTCGAACAGGGTGCTGGCTCCGCTAGCGCCGACGCTCAGCTCCTGGCGCTCAAGCAGAAGATGGGACTCCTTCCAGCGCCACAGTCGCAGGAGAATAGACGGCTCGGTGCTGGCGAGGCACCGGACCATGACGAGCAAACGTTCCAGCCCGAGGAAGAAACACCGGGGGAGAAACACTGAGCATGAGCGCCCTTCCCACGGGGCGCTTTCGTTTCACCCCCGTGCTTGCTGGAACGATCGTCGCAATCCTGCTGCTGCTTCTGCTCGGCGCCACGGCAGAGATTTTCCTGCTGCTCTTTCTCGCGATCCTCTTCTCGTTCTACCTCGGCGCCATCGCGGACGCCATCCACCGCCGTACTCAGATCTCGCGCCGCGCGGCGGTGGCGCTCGCCGTACTGGCCTCGCTCGGCGCTCTCGTCGGCTTCCTCTGGCTCATCGTCCCGCCCGTCGTCTCGCAGACCCAGGCGCTGCTCAAGGTCCTGCCGGATTACATCCTGAATCTGGAGAACGGGATCGACCAGGCGATAGCGCGCGATCCCGCGCTACGCGCCGTCTGGCGGCCAGGTGAGCATCGCGTCCTGCTCGCCGTCTACGAGCAGATCTCTGTCTACTTCGCCGATGTCGTCCCCAAGCTCTTCGGCGCGCTGGGCTTCACGCTCGAGGTGGTCTCCGTGGCCATCATGGGCATCTACCTGACCATCCATCCGGGACTTTACCGCGAGTTCCTGATCGCGCTCTTCCCGCCGCTGCACCGCGACCTCGTACGCGACGTGCTCGCGGACCTCTCGCGTACTCTGCGCGCATGGATCGTGGGTCAGATCGCTTCGATGTTCCTCCTGGGTGCGCTCACTGCGGTGGGACTCTGGATCCTCGACGTCCCCTACTGGCTCACCTTCGGGATCTTCACTGGCATCGTGGCCATCGTTCCCTTTTTTGGTAGCCTGGTCTCCACCCTCCTTCCGGCGGCGTTCGTGCTCGGCGGCGTCGGCGGTCCCGGCAGGGCTCTGGCGATAATAGGTCTGGGGGTGGGTGTCCACCTGGTGGAGGGCAATCTCGTCGCGCCGCTCATCATGCAGCGCCAGGTGAACCTGCCGCCGGTGATGACCATGATGAGCGTGCTCATAATGGGGAGCTTGCTCGGCCCCGTGGGCCTGCTGGTCGCGGTGCCCAGTCTGGTGGTGCTCGATGTTATCATCCGCCGGATCCTGCTCAACAGGATCTACGAGGGCCAGGGCTTCCGCAAGCTGGTGCGCGACAGCGCACTGGTGGTCAAGGTGCCAGCCTCCGATACCGAAGTCATCGTGCCCGACGAGCCGCCGGATGTCCTGGATGGCGCCGAATCGGTCGGGCCAAGGCACGTTGCCTGAACTTCAAGCCATCTCTACATGACGACCGAAGTCCGTTTCCTGATCCTGGCGGAGGGCATGTTCGCGCCGTCCACCTCCAAGACAGCGAATTCGTGCATCAGATATACCCCGGAGCGCGTTGTCGCGGTGATCGACTCGCGCCTGGGCGGCAAGACGGTCGAGGACGTCCTCGGCTTCGGCGGCGCCATCCCTGTGGTTGCCTCGATCGAGGAGGGACTTCGACTGAAGCCCACAGCCCTGCTCATAGGAGTCGCCCCGCAGGGCGGGCAGCTGCCGCCGGCCTGGCGTGCCCTTCTCCTGGCCGCGATCGACGGTGGACTCGATGTGTGGAGCGGACTGCACACTTTTGTCGGTGACGATCCCGAGTTTGCGGCGCACGCCGCCAGGAGCGGGGTGGCCGTTCATGACCTTCGCAAGCCGCCCAGCAAGATTCCCATTGCCACGGGACGTACGCGGGGCTTGGATGCGACGATCGTCCTCACGGTTGGCACCGACTGCAACATCGGGAAGATGACCGCGGCCCTCCAGGTGCGCGACTTACTTCGGCGGTGCGGCCGCAGCGTGAGTTTCGCCGGGACGGGCCAGACCGGGATCCTCATAGAGGGTCGGGGAATTGCCGTGGATTCGGTTATTGCCGACTTCATAGCCGGTGCGGCCGAGCAGCTGGTGGTCGAGGCGGCTGAGGGTGCGGAGATAGTACTGGTGGAGGGCCAGGGCTCCATCATTCACCCTGGATACTCGGGCGTGACACTCGGTCTCCTGCACGGTTCTCTCCCCCACGCGATGGTGATGTGCGCTCAGCCATCGCGTGAGCGGATCAACAACAACCCCTGGGTCAGGATCCCACCGCTGCGGGACTTCATTCGCCTGCACGAGGCGCTCACCGCGCATCTGCGGCCAGCACCGGTTATCGCCGTGTCGCTCAACACGGCCGACCTCTCCGAGCCAGCCGCGCTGGACGCCATCGCGCGGATCGCCGATCAGACCGGCCTTCCCACCACCGATCCGGTGCGTTTCGACCCCGCACCCATCGCTGGCGCTATCCAGGCGTTCCACGAGGCTCGACGCCTGAACGCGTGACCGGAGGGACGTGGTGTGGCGCGATCGTTCGCGTATCCAGTCTCCTCTCTTCGGTCCGGAACGCGTGAGTGCGTGATCGGGGGATGGCGCCTGGGGTGAGATCGCGCCCTCACGCGCCCTCACCGACGGTGGCCGGAGATGCGATCTGCGTGATCCGGCGCCTGAGCGCGATGTCTGGATGGTGGTTTCGCGAGTCGAGCTTCTGATATTGGCCTCGTGAGCCGCGTGGGTGCCGCCACGGAGCTCGAGGGCCATCCCGGTTTCGCCGTCCGGGCCACCAGTCTCGCCGCCGTGGTCGTCGCGGCTGTCGGGTTCTCCCGCGCTCTGCGGCGGCTTCCCACGCTCCACCTCAGCGCCACGGTGCCGCCAGTGATCGCCACCTCTAGCAACGCCATCTTCCCAGCACGGCAGCTTCCCTGGCGCGGTACTGCTCCAGGGGCCACCAGCTTAATCGCTCCCGTGAGCGCGTCGTCGCCGCTCCCGCTCGAGCTCCACGGAGTGCGCAAGGTCTTCCGCGCCGGCATTCCAGGCTGCTCCGTAGCCGCTCGCGTGTTGGAGGCTGTCGACCTCGAGGTGCGCCCTGGCGAGGTGGTGGGGATAGCTGGCGGTGTCGGAGCCGGAAAGACAGCGCTGCTTCTCTGTGCGGCCGGATTGCTGCGCCCGGACGATGGGGTCGTCTCCTGTTTCGGGCTGCCTCCTGGCCATGCCGCCTGTGCGCCCGGTCTCGTGGCATACCTGGCGGTGCGCTCGGCGGCGCCATGTCTGGAAGTGGAGCGGGCGCTACTCGGCGGTGCGCGCCTCGTGCTCCTTGATGACGCCAATCCCATGTGGCTCGAGGGGCGCATGGTCGCCGTCAAGAGCGAGTTGGCCGCACGTGGCTCGGCGCTCGTAATCGCGTGGCGCGAGGGGGTCGCGCTGGCCACGGTGACTGGGCGCACGCTGGTCCTTCGCGGCGGGCGGCTGTGCGGC
>DATCXG010000290.1:0-7679 GCA_036565945.1 Gemmatimonadaceae bacterium | reverse complement strand
TGGCCACTGCGCCCAACGTGCGTTCGGCGTCGAGCGCCGGGATCACGCACGCCAACGGCGCGGTCACGCCTGCTCGTCGCCTCCGCCGAGGAGAGCGAGCAATTCCTTGAGCTCGCGCTCCACACTCTGGATGGTCTGTAGGTCGAGCGCGCTGCGCGCCTCCGGGCGTATCTTCCCGGCCTTCCGATGCTGGTCCACCTTGTGCCTCGCTCCCTCGATCGTGTACTTCTCGGTGTAGAGCAGGTGCTTCACCAGCATGATGAGCTCTACCTCTCGGCGCTGGTAAACGCGATTCCCGGAGCGGTTCTTGGCAGGGCTGAGAAACCGGAACTGGCTCTCCCAGTAGCGGAGCACGTGCGGCTTGAGCTCAGTGAGCTCACACACCTCTCCTATGGAGAAGAACTCCTGTACCGGTTCGGCGGCGCTCATGGGTCGCTCTCCGACCGTAGCTCGCGCGTCATGAGCTCGCCGATGACAGCGCGCGGCGACTGCTGCTCGAACAGCACACGGTACACAGCCGAAACGATCGGCATCTCCACCCCCTCCCGCGCCGCCAGTGCGTGGGCACTCTGGGTTGTCACCACTCCCTCCGCCACGGTATCCCGCGTAGCGAGGGCATCCTCCAGCGTCGAACCCGCCCCCACCGCGGCGCCAAGCGCACGATTGCGGCTCAGAGCCCCGGTGCAGGTGAGTACCAGGTCCCCCATCCCGGCCAGGCCAGCGAAGGTGCGCGGTCTCGCGCCGATAGCGCAGCCCAGACGCGTTATCTCGGCCAGGCCGCGCGTGATCAGCGCCGCACGGGGATTGTAGCCCAGGCCCAGCCCCTCGGCGATACCGGTGGCGATGGCCATGACGTTCTTCAGCGCGCCACCCAGCTCCACACCCAGCACATCGTCGTGTGTGTAGACACGAAACACTGGATTGCTCAAGGCCTGCTGGGTCCTGACAGCGCTCGCCTCATCGGCGCACGCGGCCACGATGGCTGTGGGCTGGCGCGCGGCTACCTCGGCCGCGAAGCTCGGACCTGAAAGCGCAACTACGGGAGCGCCGCCCATCTCTTCGCGTACCACATCGCTCATCACTCGCAGCGTGTCCCGCTCGATGCCCTTGCTGGCCACCACCAGCGTCGCGCCGGCCTGCACGGAGGACGCTGTACTCCGCACGATTCCACGCAACACGTGTGAGGGAGTGACGTACAGAACCAGCTCGGCCGCGGCCACGGCAGATTCCAGGCTCGTGGTGGCGCGGAGCGTCGGGGAGAGAGCCGCGCCCGGCAGGAATCGCGGATTGGAATGCCGGGCATTCACAGCTTCGGCCACGTCGGGCTCGTAGGACCAGAGCTCGACATCGTGCCCGTTGCGGGCAAGCAGATCGGCCAGTGCCGTGCCCCACGCACCGGCACCGATCACGGCGCAGCGCATCATGTGGCGGGTGTCTCGTGGCCTGCGCGACGTTCCTCGCCTCGCCGCAGTCGGCCGATGTTGTCCCTGTGGGTCCAGAAGACGAAGAGGCTCACGACAAGACTCAATCCGAAGACGGGAGCACGAATACCATCCAACAGAGCGATGGCCAGCGGCAATGCCACCGCGGCCGAGAGCGATGCGAGCGACACGAATCCGGAGATGCGAAACACGATCCCCCACAATCCGAGCGCCGCCAACGTGGGGAGCGTAGCGAGCGCGAGGAACACGCCCAGACCCGTCGCCACTCCCTTACCTCCAGAGCGCCACCGCAGATACGGTGAGCGGACGTGGCCGATGATCGCCAGCAAGCCGTAGAGCAGTGCCCAGAGAGCAGGTTGCGGGGTTGCAACGAAACGAGGAAGTACGAGCACCGGCAGCGCACCCTTCAAGATGTCGAAGCCCATCACCGGCGCTGCGACCTTCATCCCCAGGACGCGGTAGACGTTGGTCGCACCGAGGTTTCCCGACCCATGCTCCCGTATGTCGATGCCGCGAACCAATCGTCCGGCAATGTACGCGGCCGGGATCCCACCAAGGAGGTAAGCGATCAACGCTCCGAGGATCGGCGGCATCTACGCTGCCCGTCTCCTGAGCACAATGCGCAATGGGCTGCCGGTGAACCCCCACTCTTCCCGGAAGCCGTTCTGCAGGTAGCGCAGATAGTTCTCGGCCACGAGCTCCGGGTGGTTGCCGAAGATGGCGAAGGTGGGTGGCTTCACCTCGACCTGCGTCGCGTAGAGAAGCTTGATCTCGCGACCCGCGGCCTGCGGAGGCTGCAACCGCGCGAGCAGCTCACCCAGACGCTCGTTCACCCGCGCAGTGGTGATCCGCCTTCCACGCTCCACTTCCACCTCTAGAATGGCGTCGAGCAGCTTGCTCACTCGCTGACCGGTGAGAGCCGACGTGAACAGAAACGGAACGTAGCGCAGAAATGGCGCCTTCTCGAACGCAGCCTTCTGGAAGACGGCGGAGGTCTTCCCGTCCTTCTCCACGAGATCCCACTTGTTGACGACCAGGATCAGGCCCGCACCGCGCTCCCACGCCAGTGCGGCGATCTTGAGATCCTGGTTCTCGACCAGCCCCTCGGTGGCATCGATGACCAGGACGCAGATGTCAGCACGCTCGATCGCGCGACGGGTGCGAAGTGAAGAGTAGAACTCTATTCCATCGTCCACCTTGGACTGACGTCTGAGCCCAGCGGTGTCGATGAAGACGAGCGTGCGTCCGTGGTATTGCATGGGAGTGTCGATCGAGTCGCGGGTGGTGCCCGCCGTCTCGGTCACGACAAGCCTCTCCTCTCCCAGCAGCCGATTCACGATCGAAGACTTCCCCACGTTGGGGCGGCCGACAACTGCTATCCGCAACTCCTCGGGTGGCTCCGGAACGCCCTCAGGGAAGCGCTCAACCAGCGCGTCGAGCAGGTCGCCGGAACCCTTGCCGTTCTTGGCAGACACCGGGTGAGGATCGCCCGCACCCAGGTTGTAGAACTCATAGAAGTCGGCAGAGGAGGGATCGTCCACCTTGTTGGCTACGACCAGCCAGGGCTTCCCCGACTCGCGCAGAATCTCCACCACACGCTGGTCCTGTGGGTGGGTACCTATCTTCGCGTCCAACACGAGGAGGAACACGTCGGCCTCTGCGATGGCCTGCAGCACCTGGCGGCGGATCTCCACGTCCATGGGGATGTCCGGATCGTCCGTGAGGCCGCCGGTGTCCACAAGCCAGAAGGCGCGGCCGTTCCACTCGACGCGGCCGAAGTTCCGATCTCGCGTCGTGCCGGCCTTGGCGGTCACGATCGCAGCGTCTCCGCCCACCAATCGGTTGAAGAGCGCCGATTTGCCGACGTTGGGGCGACCGATGAGCGCGACTACTGGGATGTTCACGGAGTGATACCTGGATAACCGAAGAGCGGTGTGCGTTGCGGGGGAAGACCACGACGCGCAGTCCTCCCCCGCCAATTTCCGCCGACGCACGCCCGCGATGCTGCGCACGGATGCATCAAGTAACCTAGGAGATCACCAGCCGGAAAGCAAGGTGATACCATGACTTCCGTGCGTGCATCTATTTCACTGCCTCATACTTGTACCCCACGATTCCATCTCCCGTGGCGGTCAGCGTGAAGGGGGCGCTACCCTTCGCCTCCAGAGAAAGCGGTACGGTCTGCGTGTCCACGACATTACCGCTCTTGTCAACGAACTGCACCGCCAGAGAGACACTCTTAGCGGCGCTGCCCAGGTTCTCAACGGTACCCTCGAGCTTGTGCGTGGTACCATTGTGTGTGAACGCTCCGAAGGTCACCTTCACCGGGATCTTGTCGGACGCCACCACGTACTTGGTAACCGAGTCGCTGTAGGCCTTCTTCAGCTTCGCGTCACCCGTGACGGCCTTCCCGAGTCCCTGATATGCGATGGCAACCAGCTGGTAGTTGTCAGGGTTGTCGGGGTCTATCTCGGTGAGCTTCTGCGTCACGGGGATCATCTTGTCGAACTGGTTGTTCTTCCAGTACGCGTTGGCCAGGTTGAAGAGTCCGCCCCGCAGATATGGATTGGCCTTCTCGCCCAGCTCCATGAGCTGCACCGCCACGTCGTACTTCTCAGCGCTGTAGGCCTGCACGCCTGCGTCGTAGAACTGCTCGGCGCTGTAGGCGGATGGGTTGGCGGTCATCTCCGACCACATCGAAGCGAGAGATTCCGTGTCACCTGCACTCTGCAGTGAGGCGCTCAGTCCCGCTCTCGCCGGATCGGCGTTGGGGCCGTTGGGGTATTCCTTGAGATAGGCCCGGTAGAGATCAGCGGCCTGCTTCATCCCCGCCTTCTGAGCGTCACCAGACGAGGTCTGGGCCTGGCGGAACGTTGCGAACGCCTGTGCGAACTCGCTGAACTCCCGCACATTCGCGACGTTGGAGTCCTTGGCCGCGAGCTCTGGAGTGGCGAGTGCCACCGACTGCTTGAACGATTCGGCGGCGCCGGCCCAGTCTTCCTTGCGCTGGTCGATCTGTCCCTTGAAGTAGTACGAGAACGGCGAGTCGCGGTAGATCACGAGTGAACGCGTGAGGAGCGTGTTGGCAGAGTCCAGACTGTCCGCGTTGATGAGCGGCCCGACCTCGTTGATCATCTGCGCCCACGGCTTCTGACGGTAGAACTCCGTCTGCGCCTTGCAGCCAGCGCTCGCCGTCTCCACCGTCGTGAAGAGACTGTCCGCCGCCGCCAGGAGATCCACATCGGATTCCTGGCCGTTCTTGTAACCGATGTCCACGCCCTTCGCGACCGGTGCCTGACCGGGCTGCTCGTACCACATGACGAGCGCAGACCCGAGAATGAAGTTGCGCTGCAGCTGGTCCTTACCGTAGTCTGGCTTGTCGGTGAGGTCCTGGACAACTTCCCTCAGCTTCTTCCTGGCATCCTCCGGCTTGGACTTCCCGAGTTGCAGGACGGTGACGGCGTTATAGGCGTCCTTCAACTGACCCGACTTCACCGACTCCATGCTGCATGCGCTTTCATCGGCTGTCGAATCACTCTTGTTCTGCGCCGACGCCGCGGTCGCGGCCAGCGCACTGAGGGCTAGTGCCGACGTGGCTGCCCTGCGCCATACGTTCATCTATGGTCTCCTGATATGGATGCCTGCGGCGAGCGAACCCGGCTCGCCTGTCGGAATACACTCCTACTCGATCAGCCGTTCCGCCTCGGCGCGGGCCAGCGAGGAAATCTCTCGCACCGCACGCCCGGTAGTGGCGGCCACGCCAGCAACGTCATCGTACTCTGGTTTCGCGCGTCTCGCACCGGTGGGCAGTGTGACGATCTTCACGCGAATTGCGTGATCCAGAACACGTATCGTGCGCTCTTCCCGTGCGAGCGCGGCCCGCTCGACGCGAGATCGGCGAACGCCGATGGAACTGCTGTGCACAAAGAGGGCCCGTTCGATGCCGTCCGCCAGCGCGGGCGGACACAGCGCATCCACGCGCGTGCCAGGCCGCCCTTTCTTCATGATCGTAGCAGCCAGCACTACATCGAGGGCCCCCTCACTTCGTAACAATTCCGCGACGCCGGCGAGCTGCTCGCCGTCCATGTCGTCGATGTCGGTACTGATCTGTACCAGGTCATCGACCTGCATCCCGTCGCGCGCAGAAAGCTCTGCCAGTACGATGCGCAGCGCGTTCGGGCGCCCGTGTGGATCTCTGGTGCCCGCACCGAAACCGCTGCGCAGCGGCACGTACGACGCCGGTGGGGGACCGGCCGAGAGCACCCGAACGAGCGCGGCGCCAGTCGGCGTCACCAGCTCGCCCGACCCCTCTGGCCCCGGCCGCACGGGTATTCCCTCGAGCAACTTGAGCGTGGCCGGAGCCGGCACGGGGAGCACGCCGTGCGCGGCCACCACCGACCCTTCGCCGAGGGCGATGGGTCCGCAGTAGATGCGCTGCACACCGAGAATCTCGAAGCCCCACACCGCACCTGTCACGTCGAGGATCGCATCCACCGCTCCCACCTCGTGCAGGTGGACGTGCTCGGGAGCGACTCCATGGATGGCGCCCTCGGCCTCAGCGATCGCGCTGAACGCGGCGTCGGCGCGCGAGCGCACGTTCTCTGGTACTCCGGCGGCATCTATGAGCGCGCGGATCTCTCCGATGCCGCGACCGTGCGGCTGGGGCGGGATGTCGAAGTCCACCTTCGTGCACTTCAGCCCCGCGCGCTTCACGCTCGCGATGCGCACCTCCACTCCATCGAGCCCGAGCCGCGCCGGCAGGGCGCGCAACCAATCCGCATCGAGCCCCACATCCAGAAGCGCGCCGAGCGTCATGTCTCCGGAAATTCCACTGAATGGATCGAGTATCGCAATCGGCATAGCCGAAGAAGCTAGCATGCGAACCTCGCGGCGCGCTAGATAGAACTACGGGAGGCAGGGTGCAGGGTTCAGGGGGCAGGAACAACCTCGCGGTAGGGATCTCTACACCGAGGCAGCTCCTACCCCCTGTCAGTTCCCTTACCTCCTGAACCCTGAACCCTGCCCCCCGTAGTTCCCGCCCCGTACTTCACGCCCCTCGGTAGCCGGCTCCGCTGCCGGTGTTGAACACGACAACTTCGGAGTCGCGGGAGAGACGGCCCGCGGCGACGAGGTTCTTGCAGACAGCCAGGGCGCAGCCGCCCTCGGGGGAAGCATCGATACCGGTGCGACGTGAGAGCAGCGCCGTTGCCTCGCGGATTGCCTGCTCGCTAGCGGCACCTGCTTCACCCTTGCTCTCGTACAGCGCGCGCAGGATCAGGCGGTCACCGAGCGCCGAGGGGACCCGAAGGCCGGCCGCGTGCGTCTGGGGATTCTGCCATGGCTCCGCGTGGCTGGCACCTTTCTCGAACGCCCGCACTATGGGCGCGCATCCCTCGGACTGGGCGCTCACCATGCGTGGCAACGTCTTGCTCGGGTCGAGCCAGCCGTTGCTGCGCAGTTCGCGAAAGCCCTTCCACATTCCGATCATTCCCGTGCCGCCGCCGGTGGGATAGATGATCACGTCCGGCAGACGCCAGCCGAGTTGCTCCATGAGCTCCAGGCCCATGGTCTTCTTTCCCTCGATGCGGTACGGCTCGCGCAATGTCGAGACATCGAAGTATCCACTCTCCTTGGCGAACGCCTTGGCGGCACGACCAGCGTCACCAATGTGGCCGTCGACGGTGGTCAGCTCGGCGCCCAATGCCCGGATTGTGCCCAGGATGGCGGGCGGGGTGCTGGCTGGCGCGAAGACGTGCACCGGGAGGCCCGCCGCGGCACCGTACGCACTGAGCGCAGCCCCGGCGTTGCCGGCCGTGGGTACCACGAACCCGGGCACTCCCAGCGCGCGCGCGCGCGTGACCGCCGCGCTCATTCCTCGCGCCTTGAATGACCCGGTTGGATTGACTCCTTCGTCCTTCACCCATAGCCGGGCCACGCCAATATCACGTGCGAGCGCGGGCGCCTCCAACAGTGGAGTGGCACCCTCGCCCAATGAGACCGGCACTTCGCCGGGAAGAAGAGGCAGGAGCGGCGCGTACCGCCACATGTCCCATCGTGGCAGCAATACGTCGCGTGTTGCGGGTAGCTCGGCGTACCGTACGAGATACGGCTGCCCACATTCAGGGCAGACCGTGGCTTGAGTGGTACCCGGCGCCGTGTGCTCGCAGCCCGAGCACTCGAGCGTCCAATCTTTCACGCTGGAGGATCCGTTGAGAGTGAGGTGGGACCGGTAGCCGA
>DATCXG010000284.1:0-6078 GCA_036565945.1 Gemmatimonadaceae bacterium | reverse complement strand
ACGACGAATGCCGCGCGTAGCAGCTTCACTGTCCCCACAACGTCCGACTTCTCCGCGGCAACGAGGGGCTGCATCGGTGTCGTTGCGGATTGAAGTGTGCTGGCCACGCTCTGATACGATGGAGCCCGGCGTGGCACGCCGCCACGCCGGGCTCCACGCCCGCGAGAGAAACCAGGATCAGCTCAGAACGCGCTGATCCCTGTTATCGCTTGCCCGAGCACGAGGGTGTGGATGTCGTGGGTCCCCTCGTAGGTGTAGACGCTCTCCAGATTGGCCATGTGCCGCATGGATGCGTACTCCGCAAGGATCCCGTTGGCGCCGAGTAGCCGACGCGCTTCACGCGCGATGTTCGTGGCGATGTTCACGTTGTTCCGCTTGGCGAGCGAAACCTGCTGCGGAGTGAGGGTCCCCGCGTCCTTGAGACGGCCCAGATGAAGGACCAGGAGCTGGGCTTTCACGATCTCGGTGAGCATCTCCGCGAGGCGAGCCTGCTGGAGTTGGAACCCGGCAATCGGCTTGTCGAACATGACCCGGTTGCACGCGTACGACGCCGCCTCATCGAAGCAGGCCATGGCAGCGCCGACCGCGCCCCAAGCTATCCCGTAGCGCGCCTGAGTGAGGCACATGAGTGGGCTCTTCAGACCACCGCTCTTCGGGAGGATCGCGTCGGCCGGCACACGCACATCCTGGAGCACGAGCTCACTCGTGTCCGACGCGCGCAACGAGAGCTTCCCCTTCTGGTCGCGGGCCGTGAAGCCCGCTGAATTCGTGGGAACTACGAAGCCGCGGATCGACTTCGCGTCCTTGTTGTCGTTGGTCTTGGCCCAGACGATCGCCACCTGCGCGGTGGAGCCATTGGTGATCCACATCTTGGCACCGTTCAACACCCAGCTTCCGTCGGGCTGCTCGCGCGCCATGGTGATCATCCCGGCCGGGTTCGAACCGTAGTCGGGTTCCGTGAGCCCGAAGCAGCCGATCACCTCGCCGCTCGCCATCCTGGGCAGATAGTGGCGCTTCTGCTCTTCGCTCCCGAACGCGAAGATGGGATACATGACGAGCGCACCCTGCACCGAGGCGAATGAGCGAACTCCGGAGTCGCCACGCTCGAGCTCCTGCATGATGAGCCCGTACGCCACGTTGTTCAGCCCCGCGCACCCGTACTCCTCCGGGAGATTGGCGCCGAAGACTCCCAGCTCAGCCAGCCCGGGAACTATCTCCCTGGGGAAATGACCCTCGACGTAGCAGTCGCCGATCACGGGGAGCACGTGCTCGTCCACGAACCCGCGTACGCTCTCCCGTACAGCGCGCTCCTCTTCGGACAGCGCACCGTCGATGTTGTAGAAGTCCTGTATCATGGGGAAGTAAGTTACCAGCCGCCGCCCACATGCCGCTAGACACCTACTCGTGCCGGGCAGCTCTGAGAAGCAGCTCGTGCGGCGATACTATGCGGCCAACCTTCGGGGGGCGCAGCTCCCGGCGCGCGTGCGGCGCTATTCCAACCTCGATGGCCTTGGCCCTGAAGGTGGAGCCGTGATCGATCTCGAAGCCACTCTCCGCCTGCCACTGGTGCACCATCTCGTGCAGCAGGGTGTGCAGTACCTCTTCCCATCCGTGCTTTCGTATGTGCGCTCGGCTGATGGCTATCTCCGCGGGCTCGCCGTACGGGGAGGCGGCGGTGTACTGGCCGAGACGCGACCGCATGCGGCCCGAGATGCGGATGCCGATCTCAGCCAGGTCGGCGCCGAAATAGCGACGATTGTAGAGGTGATGCACCTTGGCGAGCTCGCGCAGCAGCAGTGCATCTTCGGAGCTCGTCTTCTCCGGGCGTCGCACGGGAGGTCGCACCGTGCTGTGAACCGGGAAGCTCAGGATGAGGCGCTGCGCTGCACGGCGCTCGGCGTGCGTGCGGGGGCTCACGAACACCGCGATCGCGCGCAGGACCTCGGGGGGGGCAGCCAGATAGGCACGATGCACCCGCAACTCTCTCCCGCTGAAGCTCACCATCACAGCGCGGTTTCGCGTCAGCCGACAGCACGCCACTCCCTTGAGCCCCAGAAGACGGAGCCGCGCGAGGAGTTGTTCCCCGTTCCTGGGCGTACCATCGAGCGGGAGCTGGAGCTGGCAGGGATCCCCCCGCGGCGCGGCCGTCCGTCGCTTCTTCACCGCGCGAAGCTCCGCACGGGACCATGCACGAAGCCATTCTCCGAACCGCCCCATATGCGCGTGCTCACTGAGATCTCATCCGGCGCGAGCGAGATGATGTTGATGGATGACGGCCGGCCGCCACGCGAGCGGTTCGACACCGTGCCGGCCGTGGACACCACCGTTCCACGGCGCGTGTGCTCCACGTAACGGATGGACTCCTGGTGGTCGTGGCCGCACAACACCAGGTCCACACTCAGACTGGCAAAGGCACCCAGGACCCGCTTGGTGTCCACCAGACCGTGCCGGCCCGAGATCTCGCCCTTGAGCGGATTGTGGTGCATGACAATCGCGCGGATGTCGCCCGTTGGTGATTTCTCGAAGTCATCACGCGCCTGCTCGATCTGTGATCGACCCAGCGCACCCACCACGCCAACGTCGCGCACATTCCAGGTAAGCGTATGAGCCATGACTCCGTGAGCCGTGTTCAGCCCCACAAACGTCGCGCCCGGAACGCGGAGCACTGGCTCGAGGTCGGCTGATATGTACTTGCGGTAATTCGCGTACAACGATTCGCGGCTGCCGACCCCGATCGGAGCGCGCCACCACTTCACATCGTGGTTGCCAGGCACCACGATCGTTCGGCTCACCCGGCTGGCATCGCGAATGAAGGCACGCGCCCTGAGAAACTCACCCGGCCGTGCCCGCTGCGATAGATCGCCTGAGATCGCCACCACATCGAAGCCTTGCTCCTGTATCAATCCCTCAATAGCGTCGATCTGTTCCGGCACTGCCGGCTCGCCGAAGTGCAGATCGGAGACGTGGAGCACGGTAGTCATTCGAGCCCCGCGATAACTGCATTGGCGAACTCTCGCGTGCCGGCCCGTCCACCCAGGTCGCGGGTGACGCACCTCCCCTCCCTCACCACTCCCTCCAGCGCCCGCCGGACTCGCGTGGCGCACGCTTCGTGCCCGAGGTACTCGAGCATCATGCAGGCCGCCAGTATCTGCGCGCTGGGGTTGGCCAGGTCCTGCCCAGCAATGTCTGGCGCGGTCCCGTGCACCGCTTCGAAGATGGAGGCGCCCTCTCCGATGTTCGCCCCAGGCGCCAGGCCGAGCCCGCCGACTAACCCGGCGATCTCATCGGAGAGAATGTCGCCGAACATGTTAGTCGTGACGATCACGTCGAACGCCTCCGGGTGGAGTATGAGCTGCATCGCCATGGCGTCGATGATTCGTTCTTCGAAGCGCACTCGCCCTTCATACTCAGCCGCGATCCGCCGCCCGGTCTCGAGAAACAGTCCCTGTGAGAACTTGAGGATATTGGCTTTGTGCACGAGGGTGATCTTCTCACGCCCACGCCGCACCGCGTACTCGAAAGCGTAACGAATCACTCGCTCCGAGCCGGCCCGGGTGATGATGGCCACCGATTCCGCCGCGGCCCGATCGTCGTCGCCGATCTTCACGTAGTGCTCGACTCCGCTGTAGAGCCCCTCGGTGTTCTCGCGGATGAGCACGATGTCGACGTTCTCGAAACGTCCGCCGCTCCTCATGGTACGCGCCGGCCGGACGTTGGCGTAGAGATCGAAGCGCATGCGCAGCGCTACGTTGATGCTCCGGTACCCACCCCCGATTGGTGTGGCAAGTGGTCCCTTGAGCGCTATGCGCGTACTGGCGATGGAGTCGAGTGTGGCCGCTGGAAGCGGGTCACCACAGGCCTCGACCGCGGCCATCCCGGCGATCTGGCGATCCCATTCGATGTCCGCTCCCGCGTGCTCCAGGATGCGTACGGTTGCTTCGGTTATCTCCGGTCCGATTCCGTCGCCGGGGATCAGTGTGACTGCTATGGACATTTCCTGCTAGTTAGAGATCAGGGCTTCGCTACCAGATCCGCCAGGTGCTCGGCAGCGCTCGCGGCGAGAGCGGGTGAAAACGAGGAGGATGGATCACTCGATACGTCGCCCATCCATACGATACGTGAGCGGCGCGCGTCGAGCAGGACCACCCTCAGCACGGCGCGCCCAGCCCTGTCAGCCGCCACGGCGGCTCCAGTAGCGGCCGTCGCACTGGCCGCCAGCTCGACGGGCTCGAAACGTACCTCCACGGGGAGGAGGACGTACTGCGCGCCCTCCTGCAGCGCGACGAGCGATCGGAGCTGCGAGGCGATCGGCTCGGGGAGTTGTTCGGGCGGCTTCTTCATGGGTGGGCGCAGCCAGTCGGCCGCCAACTGGTGTGGATCCGCCGCATACGTGGGATTGCGGCGGACAGATGCCGCGATGGCCGACGGGAATACCCACATGTTCTTCACCCCGCGCGCGCCGAGCGCGAAGACGATCTCCGCGTCGATATCACCCAGATACGATTCCGGGTCACCGATCTGGGCGCCCCACCCCAGGGAGCCGTCCGGTCCCAGGTAGCGTGTGGGGAGGACGAGGACAGGGCGTGCAGCGAAGGCGGCCAGCGGACGCGACGCTGGAGCCTGCGCCGTAGCCGGCCCCGCGTTCGCGCACCCCGCCGCCGCCACCAGCGTGGCCGCGGTGATTATGGCTGTGAGTCTCACGTGTGATCGTCCTTGGAGGCAGAGGAGAAATTAGTCGCTCGGGCCGCAAGAGGCCAAACGGCCGCGCCCAGAGAGTAGACGCCTCTCCCATCTACCCGTAAACTGCACCATACCTCGGTTGCCACAGCCCACCGGCCCCGGTCCCGCCAAGCTGATCATCGGGCCGGCGAGGCAGCAAGCAGAACCTGTCAGTAACTCACACGTCTCTTCCCCACCACCAACATGCGCCGAACCGTCCTCTCAGCGATCGCCCTCGCCCTCCTCGCCGCGGGCGCGCCTGCGCAGCAGCCAGCCGCCAGCTTCGACTTCTCGATCCAGAACATCATGCGCGGCCCCGAGGTCTACGGCCGCGCGCCCGAGCGGGTGCGCTGGTCGCCCGACAGCAAGTGGATCTACTTCTACTGGTTGGAACCGGGCTCCGACTGGCGCGAGGACGAGCGACCATTCCGCGTGCTCGCCCAGCCGGGTGCGAAACCCGAGCAAATCTCGCCCACCCTCATGGATTCTGTGGGACCGCTCCTCGAACCCGGGAGCTCATCGAGCGACGGCCGCCTGCGAGCGGTCAGCTACAACGGTGACCTGTACGTGGTAGACACGCGCGCCTCCCGGGCGCAACGGCTCACCGATACTCACGCGATCGAGAGTGATCCGAGCATCTCGGCAGATGGTCGTAGCGTGTTCTTCGTGCGCGACGACAATGTTTTCGTGGTCGACCCTAGTGGCGGCCCGGTGCGACAGCTCACCGACGTTCGAGCCGGACCGGCCCCCAAGAGCGATGACGAGAAGGATGCCGAGAAGAGCGAGCAGCGCCGCGCCATCGAGGCCGACCAGCGGAAGCTCTTCGAGGTGATCCGCGACCAGTACCGCGCCGACAGTATCGAGAAGGCCGAGAAAGCTCGGCTCGACTCGCTCCGGCCCGGGACGCTCTACCTGGGGAAGGATGAGAAAGTGGCCTCACTTTCCGTATCCCCCAGTGGCAAGGCACTTCTCCTCGTCACCCGAGTCGACGCCGAGAAGGCACTCGAAACTGAGGTGCCGCAGTTCGTGACGAAGAGCGGCTATGTGGAAGACGCCGAGTCACGCGGCAAGGTGGGCGACGTCCAGGATAGCGGGCGCGTGGCGCTCGTGAGCCTCCCATCCGGCCAGGCCAGGTGGCTCCAGGTCATTCCGGATGACACGACCAACGCGCCCGCCATGGTCGAGGTGCTCGGCTGGAACGACGCCGGGACCCAGGCGCTCATCTTCGCCGTACAGAAGGATTTCAAGGCGCGCTACATCCAGACCGTGAGTAGCGACTCGGGCCAGCTCCACGTGGCCGACGTACTGCGCGACACCGCCTGGGTAGACGGGCCCTGCTTCGGCTGCGGCGGCTGGTAC
>DATCXG010000272.1:0-4375 GCA_036565945.1 Gemmatimonadaceae bacterium | reverse complement strand
GCCGATCAGCGGCTACGAGAGCTCGCTGGCCGCCATAGATGCGTCGACCGTGCGAGAGTGGCACCGCGAACGAGTGCTCAGTTCCAGCGCCGTGGTGGTCATCGTGGGCGACGTGGACCCCGACGATGCCGCCGCCGCGGCCGCTCGCCACTTCGGTGATCTGCGGCCGGCGGAGCCCGAGTCGCCGGTGGCTCCGCTGTGGCCGGAGCGGCCGGTGCTGTCGTACGAATCGAGAGAGAAGGCGCAGACCGCTCTCGCGCTGGCATTCCCGTCGCCCGACAGGCGTGATGACGACCGCTACGCGGCACGTCTGCTCTCGGGCGTGGCGAGCGGGCTGGGAGGACGATTCTTCGAGGAGCTGCGCGATCGGCGCTCGCTGGCGTACAGCGTGTCGGCCTATCCCAGCGAACGTCGAGTGGCAGGCATGTTCGTGAGTTACATCGCCACGTCGCCCGAGAAGGAGGGCGATGCGCGCCGCGGTCTGCTGGAGGAGTTTGCCAGGTTGCGCGATGCCCCCGTGAGTGATCGCGAGCTCGATCGCGCCAAGGAATACGCCATCGGCACCCACGCCATCCGTCAGCAGAGTGGTACCTCGGTCCTCGGCGACGTCGTGGACGCCTGGCTCTTCGGCCGGTCTCTTTCCGAGCTGGAAGAGCACGACGACCGTATTCGCGCCGTCACCGCCCGCTCGATGCAACAGCTAGCCCGCCGCTACTTCGACGAGTCGCGCCTGGTGCAGGGAGTGGTTAGAGGCGGGGGAACTACGGGGGGCAGGGTTCAGGGTTCAGGGGGCAGGAACTACCTCGGGGTAGAGGACCCTGCGCCGCGAGAAGCTCCCTGAGCCCTGTCAGTTCCCTTGCCTCCTGCCCCCTGAACCCTGAACCCTGTAGTTCACTCCACCAGCCCGGCTATCGCTCGTTTCACGGTGCCGGCGGCGAGGCGGATGCGGCCGGCGGCGGTCTGGATGCCGAGTGGGGTGGCGTAGTCGCTGGCCTCGAACACGATCACACCCTTTACCTCGGCGCTGTTGGTGGCCCAGGATAGGATTGCCCAGATGGCGCGGGACTGGTTCAGGTCACCATGCGCCATCGGGAAGCCGCCGGCCTCGAGGACCCAGTGCTCTTTCGTAGGGATTGCTCGCTGGACGTGGAGCCAGGATGTGGCCACCCGTTCGCGCGCGTCGAGTGCGCGGGCGCCGCTCAGCCAGGGGAAGAGGGTGAGACCAACCGCGTCGACTGGCGCCGCACTGGACGCCGCCCAGGCATAGAGCGAGCTGTCGCGCGGGCCGAACCCACCCACGTGTGCCATCACTCGCGTGTCGGGGTTGGCGGCGTGCGCGGCGCGCGTGGCGCTGGTCAGATAACCCTTCCACGCATCCCGCGGGAACTGCCCGAGCGCGCGGGCGGTGGCGCCGTTGGGGTCCACCACTGGTACCAGGTAATCCGGTCGCAGTATGCGCGCGATGCGTTCGACATCGCGCACTCGCGAGCGAAGATATTGCTCCTGCTCGCCGGACGCGGTGACCGACGATCGCTGGTTGCGCGGGACGAGACGGCGCTCGCTCGAGAGGTCGAGAGCGATGATGAGGCGGCGTCCGGTACGCGCATCCTCCAGCGCCTGGGCGAGCGAACGTAGCGCGGTGTTCGATGCGCCACTGGGTGATACGTAGACGCAGAGCGCCTGTGCGTCGATGGAGTCGGCGAGCGCGAGGTCCCGTTGCACGCTGATCGATGGGGGGCTCGATGATAGCGTGGGGAAGACCTTGAGGCCGATCGTGAAGTCGTGGTCCGGCCGCTCTCTGAGCCGCTCAGCAGAGTATCCCTCGTAGCTCCTCACAGCGCGCGCGGCGGTGGGCAATGCGAGGATCAGGAGCGACCCCCATGCCACCGCGATCACCGCCACCGCGGCCCGTACCACACTCGCGATCCCGCGCCGGCCAGGTGTGAGTGGGGCGACGATGGGAACGAACAGATACCAGGGCATGAGCAGCGCGAGCGGTTGGGCACCCAACGCGATCGCTTCGCGGTGCGCTGCAACCAGCGACACCAGGGGGATGGCCAGGGGCTGTCCGATGGACACCGCGTACCCGGCGGCGAACAGGAACGCGAGCAGGACATCGTAGATCGCGATCGGGATTGCGATCGCGGGGCGGGCACCGCCGCGCGCCGCCGAGTGCACCGCCTGCGCGGCAATCAGCGCAACCGTCACCGGCCATACCCACGCTATCGCAGCGAACGCACGCCCCGTGAGCAGGGAGCCGGAGAGGAGATAAACCGTGAGCGCTGGCAGGAGCAGCAGCCCGGCGACCCCATTCAACACCGCGGCTGGACGCGAAGCCGAGCGCAGCTGTGCGGCATGTCCCGCTATCCAGATGTCCCAGACCAGCACTGCACCGCACAGCCAGAGGTGTGCGGCGGACAGATAGTGCGGAGCGATGTAGCGGGAGAAGTCGACCACTCCACCCGACGCTTCGGCCAGGGCTATGGTCACTACTCCCTACACCCCACGCGAGTGCCTAACTTCCCCTCCGTGCCTGCCACTTCTCGTTTTCTGACACTGCCGAATCTTCTCTCGTTCGCGCGCCTCCCGCTGGCGATAGCATTTGTCGTCGTGGGGAGTACGGGCGTTCGAGTAGCGATCCTCATCGCGGCGTCGCTGACCGATCTACTCGACGGGTGGCTCGCCCGGCGCCTGGGAACCACCAGGCTCGGGGCATTGCTCGATCCGATCGCCGACAAGACCTTCGTGCTGCTGGCCGTCTCGACGCTCCTGTTCAGTGGCGGGCTCTCCATACGTGATTTCTTAGTCGTCCTCTCGCGGGACATCGCGACGGCCATTGGTTTCTGCGTGGCGTATCTCCTGCCCGGTCTCGATCCGGCGGAGTTCAGGGCACGCTGGCCGGGTAAGCTAGTGACAGTGCTCCAACTGGCGTCACTCTTCGCGCTGCTGGTGCGGCCCGAGGTCTTCTCCATGATTCTTCCGTTGCTCGCGGCCGCGTCGGCGTGGACGATAGCAGATTATACCATCGCGCTCCACCGTTCCCGGGTGCGGTCGTGATAGGGCTGGGCGTGACGGTACCTGTGACGGTGCTGGCCATGGTCTGGGGACTGCTGTACGCGCCGGGAGCGGCGGCGCAGCGATCGGACTCACGGCTGCAGGCGGCTGGGCGAGTCGACGTACTGTCCGCCGAGGTGACCGCGGTCCACGCGGGGGTGGAATTGAGCGCCATCGCCGGTCGGTACACGCGAATAGCGGCGGTGGGTGGGGTGGGCGGCTCCTGGAACGCTGACTCGAGCGGCATCAGCACGCGTGGCGAGATACTGGGGCGCTTCGTGCTCGACCCGGATTTCGCGGTCCGCTGGGCTCCATATGCGGCGGGCGGTCTCGGCGTTCGCTACGATCGGATCGTTGGTTGGCGTGCCGACCTGATTGCGGCACTCGGTCTGGAGGGGCCCAACTGGAACGGCGTGGTTCCCTTCTTCGAGGTTGGATACGGCGGCGGGGCGCGCTTCGCCCTGGGCTTGCGGAGAGCGCGCGCGCACGGCCGTTGAGTCACCGCCGTTGAGTCGAGTGGATGGAGCGGACGGGCCAGATGCACGAAGCCCCCGCGCGAAGGCGGGGGCGAACTCTCACTACCTATCACTACTGCTATGCCATCAGGCCGCTGTAGCGGTCTTCTCGGGCTCGTGTTCGGTGGTGGACTTCGGTGGCTCGCAGAAGCGAAGCCCCAGTGTCTTGAGTTCGGCAAGATCTGCGTCCTTCAACTCCGGATACCGATCTTCGATGTATCCCATCGTGTCTTCAAACCACTCCGCTTGGTGCTCCGGCGCGGCCTGTAGCACGCCACACCGTATGATATGCTGGAACAACTCATCGCGGGCCTGCTCGAACGGCGTTGACGATACGGCTTCCCTACGACGGTTTCTCTGTTTGGCCATTCAATCCATTGGGCTAGAGTCCATGTAATTTAACGACTGTAACGCGCGATTTGTACCCTCCATCAATAATGCCGCTGCGTGGTCGTGTCATTCTCGCGGGTCCCGCTCAGCCATCGTGTAAGGGCTCGCCGTTGGCGTGTCGCAGAAGCAACTGGCCGAGTGCCTCGGGCGATTCCTCGGGGACCAGGCTGCCCGTGTTGGCAAGACGAATGAGATGACTGTCCCGGATGGCCAGACGCTGCCGATTCGGCAGCCCGTCGTCCAGCCAGCGATTGGCTTCTCCCCAGACGATCAGAGTGGGCGCGTTGATGTCGGCCAGCGGGAGTGACTCCACGTCGTCAGCGCGGAGGGCGCGGGCCAGCGCGAGCAGATGCATCACTCCCTCCGAACCCACGTAAGGGGCCAGGTAGCGCGCCACGAGCCGCGGCGGCATCGCC
>DATCXG010000266.1:0-10493 GCA_036565945.1 Gemmatimonadaceae bacterium | reverse complement strand
GTCGGCATCGCCGCGGGGATCTACCCTGCGTGGCGAGCCGCCACCCTCCCGATCGCGCGCTCCCTCCACGAGGAGGCCGTAGCGTGACGTTACTGCTGCAGGCGCGGAACCTGAGGCGCGACTACATGCTCGGGAGGGGTGGAGAGGTGGTGCGCGCTGTGCGCGGTGTGTCGCTCGATGTGGCGCAGGGTGACTACCTGGCCATAGTGGGGCCGTCGGGTTGTGGGAAATCGTCGCTGCTCAACCTGCTCGGTGCGATCGACCGACCGAGCGGCGGGGACATCGCCATCGGGGGGCGAAAGATAGAGGCGATGAGCGAGCGCGAGCTGACGGACTTCAGGCTGCACAACATCGGCTTCGTCTTCCAGCGCTTCTATCTCGTGCCCGTCCTTACCGCGCGGGAGAACGTGGAATTGCCCATGGCGGAGGCGGGGGTGGCCAGGGCGGCCCGGCGGTCGCGCGCGTCGGAGCTCCTGCGCTACGTGGAGCTGGGTCACCGCGAGCGGCACCGCCCCACGCAGCTCTCGGGGGGCGAACAGCAGCGGGTGGCCATTGCGCGCGCCATGGCGAACAACCCCATGCTGCTGCTGGCCGATGAGCCCACGGGAGAGCTGGATGCCAGTACGGGAGCGGAGATCATAGCGCTCTTCGAGCGGCTCAACGCCGACGGTACGACTCTGATAGTGGTGACTCACGACGAGGAGCTCGCGCGCGCGGCAAGGCGTGTGGTGCACATGAGGGATGGCGCCGTGGTCCATCAGGAGGTGCCGCGTGCACGAGCGTAGAAGTGCGCCGCGAGTGGTGGGTGCCGCGTGATCGCGCTCCTCGCGCTGCGCAGCCTGCTCAGCAGGCCGTGGCGGTCGCTCTTCCTGCTCTTCGGCTACGGGCTGGGCGTGGGGGTGATGATAGTGCTCCTCGCCATAGGCGAGGCGCTCCTCACGCAGGCGCGCGATGAGCGACTGGTGGGCGGGGGTGAGATAACGGTGCTGCCGTCCGGACTCGATATCGAGGTGATGAAGACCGGTGGGGTGGGCGGGCTGTACTTCTCGATCGACAACGCGCGCTTCGTCTACCGCCAACTGCTCGCTGCGCCGCGACTCGCCGGCTCGGTGAGCGCCGCGGCTCCGCAGATCACAGGGAAGTTGCTATACCTTCGCACGCCTACCGCGGAATACGCGGTGCGCGCGGCGGGAGAGGTGCCATCGCGCAGCGAGGCCGTGGGCGCTGGTCCGTCGCTCGCTGACGGTGCGTGGCGCGATGATGACGGTGATCGCCGCTGGATCGCACCCACTCCGTACGAGCTGTACTCCGAGATAGACCACTTCCACTTCCCGCCACCGGGCCTGGACCATCCAGCGAGTTGGGGCGAGTGGCACTACTTCAATGTCCTCTCGGCGGACCACAAGCGATGGGCCTTCGTGTCGTTCATCGTGGGCGGCGACGTGCGCGCTGGCGATTGGGGCGCCCAGGTGGCCATCACGCTGCGCTCCGAGGGAGGACGCACCAGGCGATTCGCCACCACCGTACCTGACGATAGTGTACGGTTCTCCACCCAGACCCCGGATCTGGTTCTGGGCGAGTCGCGCGTCACGCTCCTTCCCGATGCCAGCTACCGAGTGCGTGCGCGTGCGCGCTCCGAGCAGGGTGGCAGCGACGTCGTCACGGTAGACCTCGTGGTGACCCCCGCGCCGGATGCGTTCTTCCCGGGTGCGACGCTGGCCAGCGGCCGCTTCACGTCGGGTTACGCCGTGCCGGCGCTGCGTGCCAGTGCCACGGGGCGCGTATGTGTGGCTGGCAGTTGCGAGCGGTACGACTCCGCGCAATCGTACCACGACCACAACTGGGGAGTGTGGCGGGGAGGGCGCTGGGAGTGGGGTGCCACGCGCGCCGGATCGTACACGCTGCTCTACGGCCGTGTCGAGCCGCCGGACACCACGATGGCGCGCGCTCCGCTCTTCATGTACCTGGTGGATTCCCTGGGCTTCCGGGCCCTCTTCAGGCCGCGCGAGATTCAGTACGTGGATGGCCGCAATATCCTGGTGGATGGACGCGATGTGCGCGTCCCCTCGAGCGCGGTCCTCGTCGATGCGCGCGGCCAGGACACGATTCGCGTGGAGCTCACCATCGAAGACGCAATCGGGACTGATACGCGCGGTTCGCTCATCGAACGCGGTGAGGCCGGGGTCGCGAGAATGCTGCGCACTCCCTACTTCATTCAGATGAAGGGGAGGGCGCGAGTGAGCGGTCGGGTGGGGGGAGCGCCGATCCAGGGGGAAGGGCACGGATTCTTCGAGACCTACAGGTAGCGCCGGGCGGTGGCTGGCGCTCCCACCGGATCCCCACTGCGTGCGCCGTCCTGCCGGTATATTGTACGCCCATGTCCCTGACCCTACGGTTCCTGGGAACCTCCGCCGCTCGCCCGACGGTAGAGCGGGGTGTCTCGTCCATCGCGCTGGTGCGCGAGGGGGAGACGCTCATGTTCGACTGCGGCGAGGGAACCCAGCGACAGATGATGCGTTACGGAGTGTCGTTCGCGCTGGACGACATCTTCTTCACACACCTCCACGGCGATCACGTGATCGGGGCTATAGGGCTCTTTCGCACGCTGGCGCTCCAGGGCCGACAGGAGACGCTGCGCTTGTGGGGGCCACGTGGTGCGAAACGTGTGCTCAGGAGCGCGGCTCACTTTGGCACTGACCATGTCGGCTTCCCTATCGAGATAGTGGAGCTCGAGCCGGGCCAGGTGTTGAAGCGCTCGGGATACGATGTGATTTCGTTCGCCAGCGTTCACAGGGGCGTGAGCGCACTCGGCTATTCGGTGGTGGAGGATGAGCGGCGGGGCCGCTTCAATCCCGATCTGGCGCGCGAGCTCGGGATCCCGGAGGGGCCGCTCTGGGGGCAGTTGCACAAGGGGATGGCCGTGACGCTCGGCGATGGTCGCGTGATCGAGCCGTCGCTACTGGTGGGCCCCACGCGCGCCGGAAGGAAGGTGGTATTATCGGGCGATACGCGGCCGAACCAGACGACGGTGGATGTCGCTCGTGATGCCGACTTGCTGGTGCACGAGGCGACTTTCGGCGAGGAGGAGGCGGCGCGCGCGGCCGAGACAGGGCACTCCACCGCGCGCGAGGCGGCCGAAGTCGCCTCGCGCGCTGGTGTTCGGAAGCTTGCCCTCACGCACTTCTCCGCACGCTACTCGCGTGATACATCGGAGTTGCTGCGCGAGGCCCGCTCGGTATTCGACCCGGTGATCGCCGCGCGCGATGGCACCCTGATCGAGATACCGTTCATCGACGAGAAGGCTCACGCCGGTACCGAAGAGGGGGCGCCTCCTTCCCGTTGATCTCCCGCGGCCGCAGTTCAGGTGGTGGTGGGGGTTGCTTCGGGTGTGGTCACGGAGTCGACCTGCGTCACGTCGACAATCTGCCCTACCTTGCAGAAGCTACCGCCGCTGCGCGGCTTGGCCATCACGACTGCCTGAACACCTTCCCCCAGCAGGGCCTGGGGCACCTGCGCTGGCTGCAACTCGTAGTCATTCCCCTTGGAAGAGGAGAGCTTCCAGCAGGTGCCTCCTTCTTCCGACTGCACCATGTGGACGGTTCCGTGGAGCCTGAGCTCGCCGTTGGGCCCCTTCTCCTCGCCCTTGCACGCCGTCAGCGCCAGCACAGTGATCGCCATCATGCAACCGCCCTGCATCATTCGAGCAAGTCCCGTCATCTGGGTTCCTCATGGAAGAAGACGCCCCGAATATGAGATGCGGGCCCTGGAAAAGCGATGTCTACCCCGTCAGGCAGCGGTCGATCGCGTCAAGCCGCTTGCGTGACCGGTATGTTCAGCGGGTTGTCGGCGGCGGAGATGAGCATGGAGCGGCGAAAGAGGAGCGCGAGCTGCTCATCGGTAAGAGAGTTCGTTATGGCTTCCGGATCGAGCCGGGCGGTAACGTTATGTGCCTCGGGGGTGTCTGACTGGAACCAGTTGTAACGGTCCCGGCGAGCGGTGCGGCCATCGGGGTGCTGGAAGACGATCATCGCGTGGCTGAAGCCGGGTAATCTCACCGTGACCGTCCAGGTAGTGCCATCGGGCGACTGAAATTGTCTCATCTCTGCTCGGGATTAGTGGTTGCCTTGTCGTGTGCCGCGGCCGTGAGTGGCCGCCGGCCGGCGAATCCCGTGTCGATCTCGTGCCAGTATTCCACGGCCTGCTCGCCGAGTCGCCAGCAGAGATAGATTCGTCGCCCTTCGAGCTCGCCCGGGAAGTCCACCAATCCCGCATCGAGCGGTAGTCTGTACTCCACACCGAGCGCCTTGATCTCGCGGATGCAACCGTCGATCTCCGCTGCCAGATCTTGGGCCTCGCGCTCGAGCTGCGCGGCACGGAGATCCGGTTGATCCAGTCGCGCGCTGACTGCCCTTATCTCTATCTCGCTCACGCGCTCCCGCCACCTGGGGTAGAGCGTCACGATGTCGCGCGCGATACGACTCACCAGAGGGAGGGTGCGGTTCGCCTGATCCACGGTGAACGTCGTCCTCATACCGGAATGGTGAGCACGGAGTGTGCCCGGGGCAAGTGGGCGATGAAGAGGTACACGCGCCGCGCGCTGCCTGTAGACCTAACTCGCCTCCGCGGTCCGCTCCTCCAGTCTCCGCCGCCGGCGCTCCATGGCCGCGGAGTAGCGGCGACGCTCGGTTGGAGTCTCGGCGACCAGCGGCGGAACCTCGACGGGACGCCCGTTCCTGTCTATGGCCACGAAGGTGAGGTAGCAGGAGTTGGTATGGCGCCGCACGCCAGCGATCATGTTCTCAGCTTCCACCCGGACGCCGATCTCCATCGATGTGCGGCCGGCATAGTTCACGCTGGCCTTCATCACCACCAGATCGCCCACGTGGATCGGTTCGCGAAAGTCCACTCGGTCCACCGATACCGTGACGCAATCGCCGCGCGCATGCCGGATGGCGGCGACCGCGGCGGTCTTGTCCATCATCGAGAGGATGACGCCTCCGAACACATGGCCCAGAATGTTCGCGTGCTGAGGCATCATTATCTCCGATGTCTCGTGCTGCGATTCGTGCACGGGGCGTCCGGGGCGGCTGGTGAGCAGGTCCTGAGTAGTCTTTTCGGTCATGGCAGTGCGGGCATCGTCGGAGTAGAGCGCCGCCTCGTCGAAGGCACGAGCGAGCGCGCGGATCGTGGTGCTGTCTGTTACCTGGCGGTCCAGCCAGTAAATACGGCGAACTGGTGGGGCGACGACTGCTACCGGCCACTCACGGTTCGCGCTGTCAACCAGTGTGAGCCGCGTCGCGCCGTCGTCCCGCACCTGTGCTATCACTCTGTAGCTGCCGTTCTGCCAGCTCTCACCGCTCGAGTCGGCGCTCGTGGCGACCCACTGCCCCGTCTCATCCCACCACTCCGGTGCGCTCACCCGGATCGGGGGTAGCGGAAGTATGAGACCGCCGGCACGGGAACCGTAACCGGGAGCGACGAATTCCACCGCGGGGGCTCGGTCGAGGGCCACGATTCCGAAGCTGGTGCTATCGAACTCGAAGTCGCCAATAGCGTCGGCCGCCTCGCGGGCGCGCGCGTCGCGAGAGGCGAGCACGGAGTCCAGTACCTGCGCGAAGAGGCCCTCACCCTTCCTCACCAGCTCACGCGAACCGCTCCGGCCGAACAGGACGCCCAGAGTGGCGTCGCCCCCGCGGCGCAGGTCGAGCACACCTCTTCGGGAGATGTGCCATTCGTCACCACCCGTCACGATGAGGTCGGCCCTGTAGTTGTAAGACGCGAACGGGCCGAACTGGTCGAGGATATCGAACTGGCTGGTGGCCGAGACGTGGGGAGTCTCCCCGAGGTCCTCGTCGGGCTGGAGCGGACGGTCGTCGGGGTGGGCGCGCGCGTACCATTGCTCGAGGCCGGCGATCGTGGTGTCGTGGAAGACCAGCGCGGAATCACCAGTTACCAGATCGCGACGCCATACCTGCTCGCCGACGATCTCCGCGTCGCTGTACGAACGGTCGTCCTCCACTACGTAGATCTCGTAGAACCGGCCGGCGTAGTGGGCGAGCTGGATGGGTGATCCCCGAACTCGTACTCCCTGAGATCCCGAGTGCACCCAGTAGGTGGAATCGCCCGTCGCCACCAGGAATTCGGCACGCGGAGGAGCCACCCTGTCGGCGCGGCACGCAGCGGCAGCCAGGAGGAGGGGAATAACGTGTGCTGTGCCGGCGCGCATGAAGAGAATATAGCTCGTTACGGGAGTGAGAGGTGTGGATACTGGCCGGCGCGACCGCGGTCGGGAATCGCTATATATTCCCGGTCCCTTCCTACGAGTCCAAGCCGTACATGCGAAGCATATCGATCCTCGTCGTAGCGTTGGCCGCCTGCGGCGGTCACGAGGCGGCCACGCCAGCGTCGGACGCCATGGTCCAGGTCGCGACCTCCGGTGTTCCGGCGGCCGGCGCAGCCACCGTGGCGCAGGCAGGTCCAGCCAGCGCCGATAGTCTGACCATCACACCTGTATCCACCAGCGCGCCATCGCTCGGTGCTCCCGCTGCCAACACCACCGGTGCAGCCTCGCGCGCGGATGGTGCCCCGATCGCCGATCCGGGAATCGTGCGCGGGCTCTACGTCAATCGCTTCGCCGCGCAGAGCACACGAAGGATGCATGGGCTCATCGCCATCGCCGACTCCACAGAGATCAACGCGTTCGTCATAGACATGAAGGACGAGTTCGGGCTCAACTACGAGTCGCACGACTCGACGGTGTCGCGCAATGCGGGGAAGGCGGGTAGGGTGCCGCAGCTGGTCGCGCTACTCGACACGTTGAAGGCTCACCACATTCTTCCCATCGCTCGGCTCGTGGTATTCAAGGATTCCGTGGCGGCGCGGGTCAACCCGAACCACGTGATCCGGCAACCGAGCGGCGCACCCTGGCGCGACAAGCGCGGGCTGACGTGGGTGGATCCCTACGATAGAGCCATCTGGGAATACAACATCCGTGTCGCCGAGGAGCTCGCGCGGCTGGGCTTCGGTGAGATCCAGTTCGATTACATCCGCTTCCCCGAACCGTACAAGAGCCTGCCGCCGCAGGTATTCCGCGACGCCGCGGGAGTTTCGAAGCCGCAGGCGCTGGCCGATTTCTTCCGCGCCGCGTGTCCGCGAATTCACCGCGCCGGAGCGCGCTGCACGGGCGATATCTTCGGGCTGGTCACGACGGTGAATGGGGCGCTCGAGGTGGGGCAGGAGTGGGAGCGGCTCGCGCCGGTGGCCGACGTCCTGCTGCCCATGGTGTACCCATCTCACTATCCGCGCGGCTCGTTCGGCGCGGCACGGCCCAACGCGGAGCCGTACCGCATCGTCAAGGCGGCGATCACCCGCGCGCACGAGCGTGACCTGAAGCTGGGGCTGACGAAACCGGAGCGCGTACGCCCCTGGCTGCAGGCGTTCACGCTCGGCCAACCCCATTACGGCGCTCACGAGATCGCGGAGCAGAAGCGCGCCGTGTACGACTCGGGCTACGATGGCTGGGTGCTCTGGCACCCGGGATCGCTCTACCAGACCTTCATCCCGGCGTTCGAGAAGCAGACGGTTTCGCGGAAGAAGGCGTTAGCGAAGAATCCGTGATTCACTGACGCTTCCATCGCGAGACCGGCCCGCGACTTGTCGCGGGCCGGTCTCGCGTCTCCTACAGCTTCGCCTCGAAAGAGACCGTGAGCGTTCTCGGGTAGCCGGGGTTCAGGAAGCGCTCGATCCGCGGTTCCGATGGACGTGGGCCGCCGATCGGGCCGGCCGGGTTCTCGCCGAAGATGCCGAAGGTTTCGTACTCTCGGTCGAACAGGTTGGTGACGAAGGCGGAGATGCCGAAGTGTGGCCGCTCGTAGCGCAAGCGGAGAGTGGCCACGGCGTAGCCCGGGACGCGTCCGCTCACCAGCTCCGCCGGGCCGTCCTCGCTGACATTGACCATGTCGGCGTTGGCGTCGTTGCCCCGCATGTACTGGCTGGAGACTGCCTGCACCGTGAGCGCTCCCTCGATCAGCGATTGGCCCACGGTGCGTGTGGCCTCCAGCCCGGCCGTGCCGCGGTGGCGTGGCGAGAGGGGGAACCTGTTGCCCGCGTGCGCCGAGTCGGGTTCCGGAATCTCCGAAGCGAGAAGCACGCTGCTCTGATAAGTGGCGTCGATGAGCCCGTACGATCCGAAGATCCGCAGCCCGGCGGGCAGCGCCAATGACCCACTCGCCTCTATTCCCTGCCTGCGGGCGCGTGGGATATTTCTGAAGAACCCGGCGGTGGTCTGCGCCGCCACGAAGACGATCTCGTTGCGCGTGTTCTCACGGAAGCCCACTACATCCAGATACGTGCCCTCCACTGGCTCCCAGTCGATGCCGCTCTCGTAGTTCGTCACTGTCACTGGATCGAGCGGTGGGTCGTCGCCCAGGGAGAAGGGAAGCGCGCAGGGAGAGTTCTCATCGGCGCACGCGAGCTCGAGCGCGGCGGGCGCGCGGAAGCCAGTGCTCGCCGCTGCGTAGCCCCGGACGGTCTCGCCAAGGTAGTAATTCACACCCAGGCGGGGTGAGAACCTCCGATAGGTATTGGTGCCATCGTTCTCGGAGTCGCGAAGATCGCGGAACGGAATGCGCACGTAGTCGCCGCGCATGGAGGCCGTGAGCGCCACAGCCGGAGTCAGGTTCAGAACTCCCTGCGCGTACAGCGCCGCATCGTCCTCGTTCACGCGCGCGTTCTCGCAGAGGCCGTTGCTCTGGTCGCACTCTTCCTCGAACTCCGGCGCCTCGAGTGTGGGAACGCTGAATATTCGATAAGTCACGTCGTTCCTGCTGTACTCCGCGCCCACGGTCAGGCCGAATGGCATGCCCCCTAGCAGCGTGGGGAGCGTCCATTCCACCGTTCCGCCAGTGGACTCGTTGCCGACGTGGGCATCGGTGCTCGGTGCTTCGACGTTGACGTTGAACTGTTCGTAGTCGTTGGTGCGACGGAAGGCGTTGCCGCGGATGGTGCCGCCCGCGAGGGGACGCTCACCGCGAGCCGCCAGGTGCCAGAGCTCCGGCTCGAAGAAGTCGCCGCCCGTGAAATTCGCGCGAGGGTCCACGCGCATCCAGCTCTCTGGGAGCGAGCCAGCCTGCTTGATGCGATCGTGGCCGTAGAGCACCGTCAGCGCCAGGTCGGTGGAGGCGCGTTTGCGACCTATATTGGCGAAGATCTGCCGGGTGCGAACAGGGGTATCGGCGCGGTAGCCATCCTCGTCGGTGCCACGCGCCATGATGTAGCCGTCGACCCCGGAGAGCATCCCGCTGGCGCTGATGCGCGCGGCCCGGTAGCCAAATGCCCCGGCCTCGAGTGCCGCATCGAGCTGGGGAATCCCGGTGCCGCGCTTTGTGAAGAGCACCAGGGCTCCGGCAAGGGAGTTCTTCCCGAAGAGCGTGCCCGGCCCGCGCACCAGCTCCGCGTTCGCCACGGCGTCCATGGGGACGAGGTCGAAGTTCAGCTCCTGGGCATCGGGCTCGTTGATGCGCACGCCGTCGAGGAAGACGCTTACACCTTGCGAGACGCCTACCACCGGCGAGAGCCTGGATCCGCGGATCTCGAGGGTGGGCTGCGCTCTCGTACCCTGATCGTCGAAGACGCTCACGCCGGGGAGGCGTCCGAGCGCCTCGGCGGCCCCGGTGGGCCCGAGTGGGGTGTCGCGCAGTCGGATGTCATCCACCTGCACGGGAGTGCGCTCATCCACGGCCGTCAGTCGCGTGCCGGTGACTACCGTTGGGGCGAGGAGCTGTGCTTCGAGAGAGTCCGCGGTCGTGGTGTGTGTTAGCGTGGTATCTGTAAGCGTGGTATCGGCGTGCGTGGTGTCGGTGTGCGTGGTATCGGGATGCTGCGCGGCGAGCGGGGTCGAGATGCCTGCGCAGGCGGTCGCCAGGATGACTGCGATGATTACCTGTCTCATCTGGCCATGGTGGAGAGGGCGAACATTGTCCCGTGCACGTCGTCAGTCGGGATGAGACCGGCCGTGAGGCCGCACGATTCGGGGCGTGACATGTAGCGGACGGCATCGCCGTAACTGAACGAGCGGCTGCGGTCGAGGTCATCGTAGAGCACGACGCAGTCCAGCATCTCGCCCTCGCGGCTGATCGTCATAACTCCGTCATCGCTGGGTCCCCCGCCATCGAGGTCCCAACAACACACGTCCTGCCGTCCCGGCCCGGCGACCGTCGCCGAGGCGCCGTTCCCGCGCCCGATGGCAAGAGCTGTGGCCACCACGGCGAGCGCCGCTGTCATGGTCCACGCCAGTTGCGGTGTGGCGAACCTCGCGCTGAACGGCTGCGTCCGGGGGGATGTGTCGGGGCGGCGGGCGCTGAAGCGTCGCCACGCGTCCGCGGTATCTACTGGTCGGTCGATCATGGAGAGCAGTTCCTGGGCGCGGAGCTGGTCGCTCCGCCTGGCGCTGAGAGTGGCGCGGCAACGGCCGCACCGAGTGAGGTGGATGCGGC
>DATCXG010000255.1:0-8352 GCA_036565945.1 Gemmatimonadaceae bacterium | reverse complement strand
GCGGGGAGCGTCCCCGGGGAGCTCGAGCGCGCGAGCCACATCGAGAGCGAGCGACTGCTTCCGATAGCTCGGGTTGCGGAGCGTGAGGATGCCCCGCTCCTCGGACCAGGATGCCCAGCCGTACGCCTCGAGCTTCGCCGGGTCGCCGCCAACCCAATGGGTGTCGCGTAGAGTGGCGGCGTTCCTGCGTGACCAGCGCGCCGCCTCGGCGATAGCGTCCCAATCGCCAGCGCCGAGGAGCGAGGGAGTGATGTACATCTCCTGGAGCTGCGTGCCGCTGCCGAAGTACGATCTCACCTCCGCGCCGAAGTCGTGGCGCGGATCTGTGTCGAGCTTCCTGGCGTGGCGGGCGTAGATGAGCCCGTGCAGCATGAGTGAATTCAGCGGGTACAGCGAGCCGCGGCGGACGACGTTCGCATACGTGTCGGCGTCGCGGTAAGTGATCCACTGCTGGCGGTCGGAGCCAGTGCCGGCGAAGTCGTGATCCTCGCCGCCGCGCCAGATGGAATCGGCGTACCGCAGCCAGAACGGCGACGGATACGTGCCGGTGGTGAGGTTCACGTAGAGCTCCGGCTCCTCGGCACGCAGCTCTCCAATCAGGCTGATCGCGGCGTCGAAGTCGCTGTCGAACGCGCTGCCAGGAAAGGATCTGGCAGCGTTGCCCGTGCCATCGAACTTGAATTGATTTACGCCGTACTTCCGAATCATCTCCAGGCAGGTGTCGCGGAAGAGGCGATAGTACCTGGGCCCGGACAGAGCGAAGCCGCCGTCGTTGGTCTCGAATCCCAGTGCTCGTCCGTGAGCGAGGCGCTCCTCCTTCGGTTTACCGTAGCCGCCCCATGGTGATAGCCAGACACCCGGTGCCGCGCCGTAGCGTTCCGCGGCCTGCCGCACGCGCGTGAAGCCGTCGGGGAAGTCCGCGTTGAAGTGCCAGAGGCTGGCATGGTCGTCCCATCCGTCGTCGAACAGAAACGAGCTGAGGACCACATTCCTCTTCTCTCCGAGCTCGCTCCCGAACGCGGCGATGGCGGCCAGCGCATCGGACTCGCTGAACTGCGAGAAATATCCGATGTCGTACCAGGAGTTGTAATGGAGGAAGGTACGGTACGGATGAGCCCTCTCGCGCTCCACATAGGTGAGGAAGTCGCGGCGGAGTTGACCGGGGCGTGTCACCCCGATCACCGACGAGCAAACGAGTGACGTGCCGGCTCTGAGTGGAAGCTCACGAGATAGCCCGCAGCGCACATGGTCGCCGTCCACCGTACTCTCGGAGAGCGGGTGTTCGAATCCCATGTACATCGTCCCTGCAACCACCGGGCTCCCCTTCACGGTGCCCGAGAGCTCCGCCCCGGGCAGTTGGAGATCGATCAGGGCGATCTCGCGCACCGGCAGCTCGGATCCGAGGCTCCGGATCGTGAGCTCCTCGCGCATGTAACTCGAGCCATCGCGAAGTACGGCGCGCCAGTCCACGCGTAGCCGTCCGGCGGAGTCCTGCAGCGACACGGAAATCTGCTTCCCCTGAAGCCGTTCGACGAATCGCGAAGCTCGACCGTCTGCCTCGAGCGATTTCATCCGGGGGGGTGCCATGATGCGCATCGCCCGGGACTCGACCACTTCTCCATCGGCGAGCGTCAGGGAGAATGCGTTCGCCGCTCGGGTGAGCACTCCACCGTTCAGGCGGTCGCGCACGCGAAGGGCGCGGAACACGCCGCCCGATACACTCCACGAGGCTTCGATCGACGAGTTGGAAAGCGAGATCTCTTCGCCACTCACGGTCCCACGGACGTCCGGGGAGAGAGCGTCGCTCGCGGTCGAGCCCAGCAAACTGGGCACCCTGATGGAGAGCGCACCGGCTGTGAGTCCGAAGGCCGCTCCTCGCTGGAGGAACGCACGACGGGTCAGCTCGCCCCGATGCGTGCGTTCCGCCTCGCGGTCGTCAGGCCTCACTGCTCGCGAATCTCTGTTGGGAAGGGAAGGCGATCTTGGGGAAATCCGGATGGCATCTTCTGAGGCAGGTCACGTGGTTCTGACAATAGGGCCTGCACGGCCGGAGGGGAAGGGAGAGGCTGGCAGGTAGCGCGGTGGAGCTAGTTGGCCATCGCGTCTCGCATGGCGCGCGCGGCTGCCTCGGGATCGGGTGCGCCGAAGATGGCGCTGATCACCGCCGCGCCCCGAGCACCGGCCGCGATCACGGCGCGCACGTTTGCGGCGTTGATGCCGCCGATGGCGACCGCCGGGAGGGAGCAGAGTGCGGCGAGTCGCGCGAACTCCTCCACGCCTATCGCGGTGCCGGCGTCGGCCTTCGACCCGGTGGGATACACAGGCCCGATCCCCACGTAATCGGCGCCACGTGCAGCGGGCACTTCGTCGTTACAGCCCACGGAGGCGCCGATCACGAACTCCGGAGGCGTGATCCGACGTACCGCGGCCACTGGCAGGTCGTCGGCGCCCAGGTGTACTCCCGCGGCGCCCGCGGCCAGTGCCACATCGGCGCGATCGTTGACTATCAAGCTCACCTGCGGCGGCAGCGCTGCCACGAGTGCTCGTGCCACTTCCACCTGTGAGTGGGCATCCTCATCTTTGAGGCGCAGTTGTATCATGGTAGCACCGCCGCGCGCGGCAGCGATCGCGCGCGAGATCAGCCCATCACGACCATCGCGCAGGTTGTCCGTTATGGCGAGCAGCGTCAACGACTCTGGATTGAACATTTTGCAGGATGGGTGAGCGACACGTGCGCGCCGTGCGCGGCGCCATCACGGTGGAGAGAGATGAGGTGGAGCTCATCGCGGCAGCGACACGCGAGCTGCTCTCCACACTCACAGCGCGCAACTCCCTTCGCCCCGAAGACGTGATCAGCGCGATTTTCACGGTAACGCCGGACCTCACGAGCGAGTTCCCGGCTCGTGCGGCCCGCGATCTGGGATGGGTTGATGTCCCGCTGCTCTGCGCCGTGGAGATCGCCACGGTGAACGGCTTGCCGCGCTGTATCCGCGTTCTCCTCCATGTCGAAACCGACCTTCCACGCGAAGCCACCCGGCATGTATACCTGGGGGCGGCGCGAGCGTTGCGGCCGGATCTGCGCGACGATCGGGAGGGGATCTGAATTGTCTCGCGCCCCGATTCGTACTTCGCTCTGGCTTGTCGGAGTCACTTCCCTCGTCCTCTTCTGATCTCCTCCGCCGCCTCCCTGTGCTCCTTGAAGGTAGTGCGGAACTCGTGGTGACCGTCGGAGTCGGCCACGAAGTAGAAGTAGGGAACGGCCGCGGGGTAGAGGGCTGCCTCGATGCTCGCCTTGCCGGGCGATGCGATGGGGCCGGGCGGTAGGCCGGTGTGCCGGTAAGTGTTGTAGGGCGAGTCCACTTCCAGATCGCGATACAGTACGCGCTCACGATGTCCACCCAGGGCGTACTGCACTGTGGGGTCAGCCTGCAGGGGCATGCCGGCTCGAAGGCGATTGTGGTAGACGGCCGAGATCACGGGCCGCTCCTCGGCGAGTCTGGCCTCCTTCTCGATGATCGACGCTAGCGTCACGATCTCGTTTCTGCTCATCGCCAGTTCACGCAGTCGCTGGTCCCACTCTGGCTGCCATACCTCCTCGAAGTGACGTACGAGCTCGCGCACGGCGGCACGTGGTTGCGTGCGATACGAGAAGATGTACGTGTCGGGGAAGAGGTATCCCTCCAGTGTGGGCGTGGCGACGCCGAGTGCGTGCAGCAGGGCCGTGTCACGCACAGCAGCGCGCACCGAGTCCTCTGGCGTGTTCAGCGCGCGTGCGAGCTCTGGAACGATCTCCGCAAGTGACCATCCCTCCGGGATCGTGACGCGCCGCTCGAGACCCTGGCCTTTTCGCAGAGCATTCACCAGCTCGTTCCAGCCGAGCCCACGCTGCAGCACGTACGTCCCGGCCCGGATCTCGCGGTCCCGCCCAGTGACGCGTGCGTAGACCCTGAAGAGCCACGGCGCCGACACGAGGCCGACGTCGTGCAGCGAGTCGGCGGCGACGCGGAAGCTGGCTCCTTGCGGGATGGTGACGCGCTGGTAGCCCTTCCCGTGTTCGGGGCGGCACGCGGACGTGACGCTCAGCGCCGCGAGAGCGACTACCGCGAGGACACGTCGTACGCTGCCCGGCCAGGCGCGGTGATGCATGGCTCCGTCCGGCGTGGCTGAGCCATGTACGCCTTGCCCCAGCGAGTCGTGGCGTGGTGCGGCGATGATGAGGCCGGCTCTAATCGGTGGGCCGCTGCTCGGCCAGGCGGAGTGCGTGTTGCAGCAGGATAGTCGCGGCAAGCGCATCTACATCCCCCTTTCGTCCATGCGTCGTCCCCCCCATCTCACGTACAGCCCGGAGGGCCGCCGCAGTGGTGTATCTCTCATCGACGAATGAGACTGGGAATCCGGTACGCCGCTCCAGCTCCGCACCCACACCGCGCACCTCCAGCGATCTCGGGCTCTCGTCGCCCTGATCATCCAGAGGAAGGCCCAGCACGAAAGCACACGCGTCGTTTGCCTCGGCCCGGCGGATTATCTCCGCGATCGGAGGCCGCTTCCCGGCACGTCGTTCTATGAACCCGGCCGGCGACGCGATCGTGCGCGACGGATCACTGATGGCCAGCCCGATACGCTTCTCGCCATAATCTACGGCGAGGACCCTCCCCTCGAACCCTGGTTCCTGAATCCCTGCCACCGGTTGCTATCCCTGTGCCATCGTGGCGAAGAACTCCTTGTTAGTCTTCGTGCGGTTCATGCGCTGGAGGAGGAACTCGATGCCTTCGGATGAGGGCATGTCGCCGAGGAAGTTGCGCAGCAGGTACACGCGGTTGAGCTCGTCCTTCTCCAGCAACAGCTCCTCCTTGCGTGTTCCCGAACGCTGGATGTCGATCGCCGGGAAGACTCGCTTGTCCGCAATCTTCCGGTCGAGCACGAGCTCCATGTTGCCCGTGCCCTTGAACTCCTCGAAGATGACCTCGTCCATGCGTGAGCCAGTCTCGACGAGCGCGGTGGCGATGATCGTGAGCGAGCCGCCCTCATCTATATTGCGCGCGGCGCCGAAGAAGCGCTTGGGCTTGTGAAGGGCGTGCGCGTCCACTCCGCCGGAGAGGATCTTCCCGGAGTGCGGTACGACCACGTTGTGCGCTCGGGCGAGGCGCGTGATGGAATCGAGCAGGATCACCACGTCCTTCCCGTGCTCCACCAGCCGCTTCGCTTTCTCGATCACCATGTCGGCGACCTGCACGTGCCGATCGGCTGGCTCGTCGAACGTCGAACTGATCACTTCCGCCGCGACGTTCGCCTGCATGTCGGTCACCTCTTCCGGGCGCTCGTCGATGAGCAGCACGATGAGCGTGACCTCGGGATGGTTCTCGATTATCGCGTTGGCCATCTTCTGCATGAGGATCGTCTTGCCCGCGCGCGGCGGGGCGACGATCAGACCGCGCTGCCCCTTACCGATCGGCGTGATGATATCGACCACACGCATGCTGATGTCGCCGCTCGATGTCTCGAGCCTGAGTCGCTCGTCGGGATAGCGTGGGCGCAGGTTGTCGAAAGAGATCCTGTGTTTCGCCTCCTCTGGCTCCTCGTTGTTGATGGATTCCACTTTGAGCAGAGCGAGATACCTCTCGCCGTCCTTGGGCGGCCGCACCTGACCTGCGACCGTGTCGCCGGTGCGCAGGTCGAAGCGCTTGATCTGCGATGGCGAGACGTAGATGTCGTCGGGCCCGTAGAGATAGTTCCAGTCCTGACTGCGGAGGAAACCATATCCCTCGGGGAGGATCTCGAGGACGCCTTCCCCGCGAAGCACGATGTCCGAATCGAGGAGGTTCTGCTCGATCCGGAAGATCAGGTCCTGCTTCCGGAGCCCCGAGAAGTTCGAGATATTGAGATCCTCGGCCATGGTATGTAGCTCGGCCACGGACTTTTGCTTCAGCTCGATGATATCCACGGGCGTACGCTCCGAGAGCGGGGCGGGGACTGACACGGTGATGGCGGGGGCGCTAGCGCTGGTGGGACGACGCGAAGATGGGTTTGCACGTGTGCTTCGCGCACGATGGCCGATTCTCCGCAGCTGGAACGGGCGGCGGAGATCCGGAGTGGCTGGTGAGAGGTGCGAAGCGGGGGGGTGTGGGAACGCGTCGTGAAGTGTGGCAAGGTAACTTCGGCCAAAAAGGTGGTCAAGAGTGACCGAGCTCGTTGTAACGCGGTACTTTACGTATTGGCGCGCGATCGAGCTCGGTAGCGCTCAGGTGCTCGAAGGTCTGGTAGCGCGCGAGCATGATGCACCGTCTCTTGCGCTCGCGCGGCGGATTGCGGAATGGGATGGGCATCACTACTGGCAGGACTCACCGGAAGGCCGTTGGCTGGTGCTGGTTCAGGAGCACCAGCGCCCGGGCGAGCGCTGGTGGCTGCATGCCGCACTGTTCGTGATCACGCTGATTGCCACCTCTGTCGGCGGCGCGGCTCTCGCCGGTTTCAGTGGCATCTGGTATTACCCGACGCTAGCCGAAGTACGCGCTGGCCTCCCGTTCTCCCTTCCACTTCTCGCCATCCTCCTCGCGCACGAATCGGGCCATTACGTGGTGGCCCGTCACTATAGGGTGAATGCGAGCCCGCCGTACTTCATTCCGTTCCCGGCCCATCTGAACATCCTCGGCACACTGGGCGCCTTCATCCGTCTACGCTCAGCAGTTTTCGACCGCCGCACTCTGTTCGACATCGGTGTAGCTGGGCCGCTCGCCGGACTTGTCGTGGCCGTGCCCGTTCTCCTTGCCGGACTCGCGCTTAGCGTAGTGGAGCCCGCGGGGCCCGTCGCTCCGCTCGCGCACCAGTACCTGGCCCTGTCGGTAGATGGCGGCATCTTCATTGGCGATTCGCTACTGATGTCTGCCTGTCGCGCGGTCATGGGTATCCACGGTGCGGTCCGCTTGCATCCTATAGCAATGGCGGGATGGGTAGGGCTGCTGGTCACATCGCTCAATCTTCTCCCCCTGGCGCAGTTCGACGGCGGCCACATTGCGTACGCCATGTTCGGGCGCGCTCAACCGTGGGTGGCTCGACTGTTCTGGATCGCCCTGGTCCCGCTGGGCTATTTCTTCTGGGAAGGTTGGTGGCTCTGGGCAGGCCTCGGCCTTCTGGTGGGACGCGGCCGGCTCGGTCACCCGAGCGTGGTTGCGGCCGAGCGCCCGCTCGATCCCTGGCGCCAGGCGGTGGGTTGGTTCGCGGCTGCGATCTTCGTCCTGACCTTCATGCCGAGTCCCTTGTCATTCTGAGCGCGCCTGACGGTACTGGAGCGGCGTCAGTGCCGCGTGGTGTCGCTCGTATCTGCCGCCGCGCTCTGGTTGGTGGTCGCCGACTGGAGGCGGGCCTCGAGGATGCGTAGTTGGTGAACCAGGGCATGATCGTGCGCGAGGCGGCCGGCCGTACCGCGCTCCTCCTCGATCTCACGACGAATCGTGGAGATCTTCTCCCGTACATCGACCAGAGCGTCATCCAGCGCTGGTTCGTTCTGCGCCCGTGCCAGCGTGCCGCCGGAGTCGGCCGCGTTGAGCAACGCAGAGGCGTTGACCGCGATGCGTTTTGCGCGTGCTTGCATGGCGGTGTCGGAATAGATGTGCGCGAGGGTCCCAGCGCCCGAGTCCGCGGGCGGGGCGAGGTCGCGCGTACGATCGGCGATCGCGTCGAGAGTGGCTGCCCCACGTACCGGAATGGGGCCGAGCGCGCGGCGAAAGCCTGTGATCAGCGCCTTCGCATCGTCCAGAAGACCAGGCATCTGGCTGGCAGCCGCGGACAGCGCGGAGCGTACGGAGTCCGGGTCGATCTGCGGCGCGCGGGGGAGTGTATCGTGCGGCTGGAGCACGGGTGAGTTCGGGGACCCTGTGCTGATGGCGACGATCGTAGCACCTATGGGTGTAGCGCCGTTGCGAAACTCCGCTCTCGAATCGCGACGGATCGCGGGCTGAAAGCGCGTCAGCACATCGAGCGCAACGGCGAGCCGGCCGAGGGTGTCGGTGGTGACCGGGCGGAATTCGACGCCGTCCACCACTCCAACCTTCTGTCCCGCGAGCCATACCTCGGTTCCCTCGATGACGCCGCGTGCCTCGTCGGCCATGACGTAGAGCCGGTAACTGTCGCCTCGCAGGGAGCCCACGCGCGCAAAGACGAGCACCGCGACCGTGCCGATGCCGATGACCGCGATGATAGCGATGCCTGGAACGAGCCGGCGCCAATTGAGAGTGCGAGGGGGCAAGGGCGGGGTTCAGGGTTCAGGGGCAATACAGAGGGATCAGGAAGCAGGGATCAGGGATCAGGGATCAGGAACTGCCTCGGGGGCTGGGATCTCTTCCCGAGGAGCCTTTT
>DATCXG010000253.1:0-7488 GCA_036565945.1 Gemmatimonadaceae bacterium | reverse complement strand
GCTGGCCAGCCTGCACTCACGTGCAGCGGAGCGTCGGCGTGCGTGCCAACGTGCGGGCTGGAGGTTATCTCCGACACGTTCACGCTCGCCCCACGGGCGATCTCCCACGTCCAACGACAGGAATAGGGCGTGTCGCCGGGCCATTCGGGAACCCCGACCCCGAGTGGGATGGTGATGTCGTGCCGCGTCATTCGGCGCTCGTCTCGACCTCGCCTTCCACAGCTCCGGGAAGAATCGCTGAGAGACGGCGCGCGACGGGGCGCTGTAGCGAGAGGAACTCGTCGAGCGCCACATGGCTGCCGCAGTTGACCGAGTTGTCGGGCGCGGACTGGTCGCCGTGCGGCGACGCTTCGTGGTTGCTCAAGAGCTGGAGTCCTCTAGAAGGTGGACACCTGCAATGACATGACGTCATCCACACGCATCGTCTCGGCGGTGAGGAACGGCTCGCCGTAGCGCACGCGGATGAGCGATCCATAGTGAGCCGCCTGATGTCGTACGATGTCGAATAGTTGTTCGCCGTTGGGATATACCTCGCCAGCCTGCGTCACCCCCTCGAACTGCGACGCGTACGAGCGAACGGCCTCGAGCTTCCGCTCGAAGACACTGGAGATATCCACCACGAAGGTGGGCTTCATGTGGTCCTCGCGGTACGAGAGGCAGTGCAGCACTTTGAGAGGCCGGTGTGCCGGGACAGATGGCTCGACCTTCCGCAGTCCCGCGACGAAACAGGCATCGCGCACCAGCTCCGCGGTGACCCTGTGATCGGGATGCCGTCCGTTGGGCGCCGGCGCGATCACTATCCGCGGAGCGAAGCGCCGGATCGCCTTGGCCAGTTCGGCGCGCGTCTCGGGTGTGTTGATTACGCCGGCATCCGGGAAGCCGAGGTTTATACGCGCCGTGACGCCCAGAATATCCGCCGCCCGACTGGCCTCCTCGGCGCGCAGCTCCGCCGAGCCTCGGGTGCCCGTCTCACCCTGGGTCAGGTCGATGATTGCCGTGGTATGGCCATCCTCGAGGGCCTTGAGGAGCGTGCCTCCGCACGTGAGCTCCACATCGTCCCTGTGCGCGGCGATGGCGAGTACGTCGATCGATGTCATGTCGGGGGAATATACGGGAGGAGGGGCCGGGAACTACAGGGTTCAGGGTTCAGGGGGCAGGGTTCAGGAACTACAACTGACAGGGATCAGGAAGCAGGGATCAGGTAACTACGGGGTTCAGGGTTCAGGGGGCAGGGTTCAGGAACTGCCTCGGCGTAGAGAATTCCACGCTACGAGTCCTTTCTGATCCCTGCCCCCTGCTTCCTGATCCCTCTCAGTTAAGATCCCTGCTTCCTGATACCTATCAGTTCCCCCAGCCCCTACTCGTATCGCAGTGCTTCCACGGGATCGAGCTTTGCCGCGCGGGCGGCGGGGAAGAGGCCGAAGATTATGCCGGTGAAAGCGCTGGTGACGAGAGCGGCTATGATAGCCCACGGGGGAATCGAAGCCTGGATGGGCGAGAAGCTGCGGATCGCCCAGGTGAGGAGGCCGCCCACGATGAGGCCGATCACGGCCCCCACCAGGGTGAGAGTGGCCGCCTCCACCAGGAATTGCCAGAGTATCGTACCTCGCGTGGCGCCGAGTGCCTTGCGCACACCGATCTCACGCGTTCGCTCCGTCACGCTGATCATCATGATCGCAACCACACCGATGCCGCCCACCATCAACCCGATGGCGGAGAGGGTTATCATCACCAGAAAGAAGGCCCCGACGATCTTGTCGTAGAGCTCCATCACCTTCTCCTGCGTACTGATGAAGAAGGTGTTCTCCTCCGCGGGCATCAGCATACGCTTGGTACGGAGTGTGGCGATGGCCTGATCGATGGCCACGTCCTGCCGCACGCCGTCGCGCGGCTTGACCGTCAGATCGAGCCACCGCACACCTACGTTCAACCGCCGTCGCGCCGTCTCGAATGGGATGATGGCTTTCGGCTTGTTCCCGCTGTCGAAGATGTTCGCCACGGCGTGATAGATACCGATCACCCGGAATGGCATCCCGTTCACCGAGACGTTCTTCCCCAACGCGTCTCCGTCGAGAAAGAGCTTCTCCACCATCGCATCGTTGATTATCACGACGCGATCGGCATCGTGATTCTCTCGCTCGGTGAAACTGCGGCCCGGCTCGATCGTTCCACCATCGACATCGGTCCAGCCGGGTGTGTATGCATCGATGTTCGCGCCTGGGAGCTGCCGGTCGGCGTACTTGAACGAGGCCGACGAGCTCGTGTGGGCGATCACGCCCAGGATGCCGGGTTGGCGGGCTATCGAGTTCGCATCATCGATGGTGAGTGGCGCGTTGTGTCGCCAGGGGCAACTGTCTGCCGAGCCGTTGCAGCTGTTGAGGGCGATCGGCCACTTGGTGACGAAGAACGTAGTTGGCCCGGCGGCGGCCAGACTCTGCTGCACCCCGGCGTTGATGCCGTGCACCGCCGCCGACATCGCTGTGACCACGAACACGCCCACGGCGATGCCGAGGATGGTGAGCGCCGCGCGCACCTTGTTCTGCCAGATGGCATCGAATGCCATCCCCACCCCTTCGAGGAGTGCCTGTAAGCGGTCCAGGAAGTTCATGTCAATCCGCCCTCAGTGCTGTGATCGGGTCGAGCCGCGAGGCACGACTGGCGGGGTAGGCGCCCGCTATGATGCCAATGCCGGCGCCCAGCGCTAGTGCCATTCCCACCGACCAGGGAGCCACGCTGGTGGGGAGTGGTGATACGGTTGCGATGAGCTTCGCCAGCCCGTAGCCGAGTGCGATCCCGATACCCGCTCCCACGAGGCTCAGCGTGGCAGCCTCGACGAGAAATTGTGACATGATGTCCCGCCTACGCGCACCGAGAGATTTCCGGATGCCGATCTCACGTGTCCGCTCTGCCACCGCGACGAGCATGATGTTCATGATCACGATTGCCCCCACCACGAGTCCGATGGCGGGCAGCACTATTCCGGCCAGAACCAGGTACTTCTTTATTGACTGCCACGCGGACAATGCCGAGTCGGACGACTCGAGGGTGAAGTTGTTCTGCTCGCTGGGCCGCAGCTTGTTGCGGCGGCGCATGAGCTCCTCCACGGTTGCCTGCACGTCGGGCATCGCTTCGGGGGAGGGCGCCTGCACCAGAATCGCGTAGATGTTGCGCATTCCGGTGAAGCGGCTCATGGGCGAGTGAAATGGCGCGATGGCCGTTCTGTCGAGTGAGAGTCCGAATGCGGAGCCCTGCTTCTCCAGCACGCCTATCACCCGGAAAGGCAGCCCCTCGAAGCGGAGCTCCTTGCCAATGGGGTCCAGACTGGGGAAATAGTGCTCGGCGGTTTCGGATCCGATGACCACTACTGGAGTCCCGAGAAGATCTTCCTGCGCGGTGAAGACGCGTCCCTGGGTTACCACGAGGTTCTTGATGGCGAAGTAGTCTGCAGTGGCGGCGTGGCCCAGGAGCTGCGGCCCGGTGGCCGCGTAATCCGATTGCGGGGTCAGCCAGTCCACGTCGTCGATGGCCCACTGTGCGCCCTGGGGGAGCGCCCTACGTACTGCCTGCGCGTCGGACTCCGTGATGTACGGGCGGCGCTGCCACTCCTTCCACTCCGCCTCCGTCACGTTCCCCATATTGAAATCGGGATACCGGCGCAGATTCACTGTGTTCACGCCGAGGAATTTCCCGGCGAAGGTGTCCTCCATGTAGTCTCCCATTCCCTGGACGATGGACACCACAGCTATGAGGAACATCACGCCGATGGTCACGCCGAGGAGGGTGAAGAAGCTCTTGAGCTTCTGCACCCTGATCTGGGAAAGCGCGAGACGAGCGGCTTCGTATAGCGACATGTGGTACGGGGGGCAGGGTTCGGGTAACTACGGGCTTCAGGGTTCAGGGTGCAGGGTTCAGGGAACTACGGGGTTCAGGGTTCAGGGTGCAGGGTTCAGGAACCACAACTACAGCTACTCTCACTACCGGGACGCCAACTGCTGCTACATCTATTACGTAGCCGGGCCTCCAACTCCGACCGTGACTGTGACAGCTCGCCATGATTACCGGCGCGGTCGCGGTCGTAGTTGCTAATCGCCGGACATCGTTTTGCTGATGAACGCTTCGCGGCGCTCGTCGGACGATATGCGGCCGTCGCGGAGCACCACGATGCGGCGGGCGTGGGCGGCGATGTCGGGTTCGTGGGTCACCATGATCACCGTCTGACCGCCGGAGGCCAGTCCTTCGAACACTTTCATGATCTCGTCGGAGGTCTGCGAGTCCAGGTTCCCCGTGGGCTCGTCGGCGAGCAGGATGGCGGGTTCGTTCACCAGGGCGCGCGCGATGGCCACGCGCTGGCGCTGGCCGCCTGAGAGCTCGTTGGGTCGGTGATCTACGCGATTGCCGAGTTGCACGCGCTCGAGCGCTTCCTTGGCGCGCCGCTTCCGCTCGGCCGATGACACTCCGGCGTAAACCAGCGGGAGCTCCACGTTGTGCAGAGCCGTGGCGCGTGGGAGCAGATTGAAGGTCTGGAATACGAATCCGATCTCCCGATTGCGAACCCGGGCGAGCTCGTCATCCTTCATCGTCGAGACGAGCTCACCATTCAGCCAGTATTCTCCGGCGTTCGGTGTGTCGAGGCAGCCGATGAGATTCATGAACGTCGACTTGCCCGATCCCGACGGTCCCATGATGGCCACGTATTCGTTGCGCCTCACGGCCAGGTCCACGCCGCGCAGGGCATGTACCACCTCGCCTCCCATGTCGTAATCGCGCCGGATACCGCGCGTCACGATTACCCAGTCTTCGCCCGGTGCGACGCCCATGTCGCCAGTGACCACCTGGCGCTCCGCTGTCGTACTGAGTCCGAAGTCCTGGATCTCCGCAGCACTCACGTGCCAACCCCCTTCTTCTTGTTGTCTGTCTGCTTCATCTCGCGCACCAGCGCACCCTCCTTGAGCTCACGGATCGCCTGGTAGCTGCCGGCCACTATCGTCTCGTCGCCCTTCAGCCCGCTAAGCACCTCGAAATAATCCTCACCGGCGATCCCTATCTCTACGGGCTGGAAGGTCACCTTGTTGTCGGATCCCACGAGGAAGACCCCCTCGGCCTCCTTCTGGCCGATCTGCTTCACCGGGCGCTTACCCAGCGCTAGCTGCGCCGAGTCGGTGTTGGGGCCAGTCTCGCGCTCCCGGACGGTGAGGGCGATGATCGGGATACTCAGCACATTCCGCCGCGCCGCCGTGATGATCTTGGCGGTCGCCGAGAAGTCGGGGCGGGTGTCGGGCGGCGGGTTGAGGAGCTGCACTTTGACCTCGTAGTCCACCGCCTGGTCGCCACTGCCGCTGGCGGCGGCGGCCGGGTTCTGCAGCGAACTGTTGGCGATCTCCACCACGCGTCCCACGAAGGTCGTATCGGGGAAGGCATCGATCTCCACGATCGCCGAGTCGCCCAGCGAGATCCGCGCGACGTCTGTCTCGTCCACCTTAACCTTTGTCTCCAGCGTGTCCATGTTGCTGATCGTGAGCAGCAGCGCGGCATCCTTGTTGAAAGTTCCCGGTACCGCGGTCTCACCCTGTTCGATGTTGAGCCGGGTGATCTTTCCGGAGAGAGGGGCGGCGATGGTGGTCTTGGCGAGGCTCGACCGCGCGTTGCGCAGCGCCGCCTCGCTCTGGTCCACCATGTGGCTGGACGAGTTGTAGAGTGCCTGGTTCACGTCCACGGTGGTTCTGAGCTGTTCCATCTGCTCGTCGGAGACCAGCGTGGGATTCGACTTGCGGATGGCCTCGGAGCGCTTCAGCGCGCTCTGCGACTGTTCCAGGTTGGCCCTGGACCTGGCCATGTCGGCGCGCGCCGATGCGACCGCGGCCTGCTGGCGCTGCACGTCCGCTTCGTAGTTCGAAGGGTCTATCTGGAGCAGGAACTGCCCCTTCTTCACCATGTCCCCTTCCTTCACCGCGAGTCGGACTATCCGCCCCGACACGTCTGAGGCTACGTCGACCTTGACGCGAGGCTGCACCTGGCCGCTGGCCGTCACCGAGGCAACGAGGTCACGGCGCTGCACCTTCTCCTGGCGCACATCTACCGCCTTGTTGCCGCGCTTGGCTGCGCCGAGCACGATCACTCCAGCCACGAGCACCACCAGTATGCTCGCGATGCCCCACTTTGTACGTCGGCTCATGGTATTCCCCGGTTTGTGCTGTTAACGCAGCGGCCGTCCGACCGCGTTCTCGAGCTGGGCGAACGAGATGTGATATGTATAGATCGCGTTGATGCGGTCGCTCTCGGCCCGCTCGTACGTGGCCCGGGCATTGGCGAGGTCGAGGTACGTGGCGGCGCCCACCTTGTACTTCTCCTGCGCGAGCACGAGCTCCTGGCGTGCCTTTGCCGCGTTCTGCTCCTGAAGCTCTACCGTCCGCGCGTTCGTCACGAGCGTGAGGTAATCAGCCGTCACGTCGGCGGTGAGCTGCAGCTCCTGCTTGCGAATGTTGTATCTGGCGCTGTTCCGGTCGGCCTTGGCCTGCTCGATCTTCTGCTCGCGCTGGAAGCCGTCGAAGATCGGGAGCGAGAGACTGGCGCTCACCTGGAATGGCTGCTTCGTGAAGTCGAACGGGAACTGGCTGTTCTGCGCGCGTACCCGGGCCGCCTCCCCAGGCGTGAACCGTTTCAACCCGTCGCACTGGTTAATGATGCTCGGCATGCCCGCACCAACGCGCAGCGAATCCTGGGTGTAACAGTTCCGCACCGCTCCCTCCATCTGACTCTGAGCGAGCGTCACCGGGTAGTCGCCATTCGCATACTGGTAAGTGTATCCGCCCCACCCAGCATTCATCCTGAGTGATGGCAGGTACTGCGACTGCGCGGAGCGGACGCCGAGCGAGGCGACGTTGTCGCGCGCGCGGAGGGCGTTCAGCGCCGGGTTACGTTGCCGCGCCATGTCCATCACCGACTCGAGCGTGAACTCGGGCTGGCGCACCGGGAACTCGGTGGTGAGCTGCACGTTGGGCGGTTGCTGCACGCCCATGGTCTGGAAGAGGCGGAGCTTGTCTATCTCTACCTGGTTGTGCGCCTGGAGCGCGGCAACCTTGGCCTGTCCCAGTGCCACTTCTGCATTGCTCACGTCGAGCTGCGTCCCCGATCCAACCGCCAACTTCGCCCGCGCGAGCTCCAACTGGACCTCGCTCTGCGTCACCAGCGAATCATTGAGCTCAGCCTTGGCACGCGAAGCCAGCGCGGTCAGATAGTTCTGGGCAACGGTGGAACGTACCGTCTGCGCCGAGCCGGCTATGTCTGCGTCCGCTGCCTTGACACTCGCCGACTGGATCCTCGGATTGATGAATGTGTTGGCGTTGAGCTGGTAGGTGAGGTCGAGTGAGAAGGATGACTGATAGATGTCGGACGCTACCTCGAAGCCCGTAACGCCATTGATGGGCTGGCCACCGGCCTGGCGGTACACGCCCTGGAGTCCCACGCTGGCGCTCGGCAGGAAGCCGCCAT
>DATCXG010000249.1:0-2476 GCA_036565945.1 Gemmatimonadaceae bacterium | reverse complement strand
CGGCCAGCGCCTGAGCCAGCCGTACCTGGTCGCCGCCGCCGAACCAGATGCCGGTGGCGTCGTCCAGAATTCGCGCCACGGAATCCTGGTCTGCCTGCTCATGGGTGAGGAACAGACTCACGGCATGGGCGCCCAGCTTTCGGAGGTCATCGGCCTTCTCCTCCCCACTCTCGAGGCCGTCCTCGCTCGCCATGGCGAAGACCACGATGCGTGCTCTGTCCGCCCCCCCGGAAAGCTCAACGAAGCGCTGCACCAGCGAGGCCGGCTGAGGGCCACCCCCTACGATGAACAGATAGCCCTTCGTCTGATTCGGTGCGGGCGCCGCGAGCGCAGAGTACGAGCCCGCCCCGGCGCAACCAATGGCGGACGCTGCTAGAGCCAGCACCGAGAGATGCGACAGCATTGCAGACACGGACAGACAAAACTTCATGTGATCTCCTGAGGAGCGGGACTGTACTGACGCGCGGGGCGCTACCTGGCCAACTCTCCCGTACGAAGCAGCCTCGACACAGCAGTTGTCAAACTCCAGGCCACCTACAGGGTGTCGGGATGGCTTCAAGCAGCCGAACGAGACGGACATCGGGGCAGTCGTCAAACATCGGTCCGCCATCACTGCACAGCGTGGTGGCATCGACACCGCCCATCGGTCTGCAACTTGCCTTCCCCTCATACATACCAGCTGGCCTCGGCGCGTGAGGCCAGGGCACTGGAAGAAGACACAACACTACGAGGTGGATACCATGTACAGACCACTAGCTGTGATCGCGATGACACTGCTGGCGACCGCCGGATGCGCTCGAACCGCGTCGGTGGAATCCAGCGGCGAGGTGGTGCCGACGCCGCTACCCGCCAATAGCGACAATGTCCCGGTAGGTACAACCCTGAAGGTAAAGCTGGACCAGACGCTTGGGACCGAGCAGAGCCGGGTCGGTGATCGGTTCACGGCGACTGTGGTAGAGCCCCTGCAGACAACCGAGGGAGATGTGGTCGTACCCAGGGGCGCGGTCGTGCACGGTACCGTGACCGGACTGCACGCGTCGGAGCATACAGGCGATCAGGCAGCTATCCGCCTCGATTTCGACACGCTTACCATCAACGGTAGGGGCTACGCGTTCGACGCCAACGTCACCTCCACCGATCTCAAGACGCAGGGTGATACACGCGACGAGACGCTCAAGAAAGCCGGGGTGGGCGCCGTCGCAGGCGCGGCCCTCGGTGCCATCCTCGGTACGGGAGACCTCGGAAAGATCGCTCTCGGCGGGCTGCTCGGCGCGGCTGCCGGCACCGCAGTGTCACTGGGCGCCGGAGACGTTCAGGCCGTGTTGCCAGAGGGCACGAACATGACAATTCTGTCGACCCAGATGGTGGCGCTCCGGTAGATGGGCACCCTTCCTCATTACCGGATTACTGGCTCGATGGATGGGACTGTTCGATCCGTGGCGTGAGGAAGGGGCATCTCTGTCGCCCAGGAAATGCGGTGTCCCTTCTCTTGACAGATCGTAGGGACTTGCGCTATCGTATCTCTCACAATCGAACGCTCGTGGTCATTTGCCCGCGTATTGCAGCCACGTTAAACAATTTGCTAAAAAGCGAACCGCCCGGGCACATGACCTGGGCTTTTTTTTGATCCGTCGCACCCGAACAGGATTCATCACTCACTACAGTAGCGGAAACACTTCGAGAACATGATGCTGCTTATCACCTCCAGCCCGAGGGCGTGCGCGCTCACCATGGGCATGCGCATGACCATGACCACCGTCGCCACTGAGCGTCCGGAGGGTGATTCGCGCATCGGTTAGTTCGAGAAGTCCGCGCACTCGCAGATCCCGGCCGCTCCAGATGGAGCGGCCGTTTTGTGTTTCAGGGGCATGCAGCACGCTCGCAATGAACGTGACCAATACTCGGAGGTGCACGCGAGATGACAGAACGACAGGGATTGCGGCTCACACAGCGCGTCGCGACGCTGGGCACGGAGTCGGCGTTCGACGTGGCCGACGCAGCCCGAGCGCTGGAGCGCGCGGGGCACGACATCGTGCACCTGGAGATCGGCGAGCCCGACATCCCGACACCGCAGCACATCGTGGAGGCGGGCATTCGCGCGCTGCGCGATGGCGCCACCAGGTACGCACCGCCAGCCGGGCTTCCGGAGTTGCGCGACGCCATCGCTCGCTCCACGGAGGCGCGTGGCCTGGATGCCGCCGCCGAACGGATCGTGGTCACATCAGGTGCCAAACCCATGCTCCTGTATGCGACGCTCGCACTGGTGAACGCAGGCGACGAGGTGCTGGTCCCCGACCCCGGCTTCCCGATCTACGAGTCCCTCACGCGGCTGGCCGGCGGAAAGCCGGTGCCGTACGACGTGGATGTCGATGGCCCGCGCGGAGTCACCGCGGCGGCGGTTGCCGCTCGTATCTCGCCACGCACGCGAGTGCTGATTCTCAACGCACCTAACAACCCGACCGGCAGCGATGTATCG
>DATCXG010000244.1:0-3036 GCA_036565945.1 Gemmatimonadaceae bacterium | reverse complement strand
ACGCAGGAACCGGCAGGGCCCGGAGGCCAGTGCCAGCTCGAATTCTCGGCCCGCGATGCCACGAGCCCGCCCCGCGTGACGTCCATAAAACAGCCCAGCGGCCAGTTCAATAGCTGGATAGGCGGCGGAGTTGTAGCGCGCTGTCCGGCGCAGAGCTCGACGCTCACCGCGGACAGCGCCGAGTACTTCGGTGATCGGAAACTCCTGCACCTGATCGGCAACGTCCACTATACCGAGCCCCGCCTCACGCTCGACTCCCGCCTGGCGAACTACTTCATGGCGGAGGAGCGGCTGGAGGCCGAGGGGAACGTTCATACTGTGCTGCCCAGCGGTACCACGATGGATGGGCCGAGGATGGTGTATTACCGCGCAGTTCCCGGTGTGCGTACGATGACCCGGATGGAGGCGCCAGGCCGCCCCACGATCAAAGTGGTGCAGCGCGACTCCACCGGAAAGGCTAGCGAGCCCATGACCGTGATTGCCAACACAGTCACGATGCAGGGCGACAGCCTGGTCTTTGCATCTGGCAAGGTAAGGATCACGCGTCCGGACGTGGTCGCCACCGGCGATTCCGCATCGCTCGACAGCCAGAGTGAGTTCGCGCGCCTCATGAAGGGCCCCAGCATCACGGCGCGCGGCGATCGCCCCTTCGTGTTGACCGGCAAGGTGATCGACCTCTACGGCCGCTCGCGCATGGTGGAGCGCGTCTTCTCCCAGGGCTCGGCGAAGAGCGTCAGCCGCGATGCAACCCTCACGGCTGACACGCTCGACTTCCGGATGGCCGACGGACGGCTCCAGCGCGTCTACGGGTGGGGCAAGTCTCGAGCTCGGGCAGCGAACCCCACCTACGACATACTCGCGGACTCGCTGGACGTACGGATGCCGGAGCAGAGGCTGAACGAGGTCCATGCAGTGGGGGATGCATTCGCGCAGAGTGTACCCGACACCACCAAGCTGCACACTACCGAGCACGACTGGCTTCGCGGCGACACCATCTACGCCTACTTCGACAGCACCTCGCGTGCGGCAGGCGATTCCACCACACAACCCGCCATCGAGCAGCTTCTGGCGGTGGGAAGCGCGCGCTCGTACTATCAGATAGCCGCGCGTGACACGGCTGCGATCGGACCAGCCATCAACTACGTGCGCGGAAGTCGCATCACGGTGGCGTTCGCCAACCGCGTGGTCGACAGCGTGACGATAGCGGGTCAGGCGGTCGGGGTGTATGCCGATCCCGCAACGGCGGCCGCGGACTCGGCCGCGCGCGCGCTGACGCCCGCGGATTCGTCGACACCGCAGCGTCCCACGCGGAGCCGACCATGACGGAATTCCAGCTACCTCCCGAGGTAGAGCGCTTCATAGAAGACAAGGCACGCGGCGACCGTTCCACGGCGCTCGCACTGCACGCACTGGTGTGCACGGCGCGCGACAGCGGTGATGTCATCTTCAATGAAGTTGCGATTCACTACCGTGACGACCATCTCGAGATGGTCCGCGCCGAAGGGGGCGACGCTGACAGCGAGGCCGGCCGCTTGAGCCTCGACGAGGTGCGCGATCACCTGGCCAGGGTCGTCTTCCCTCGACTCGTCGAGGACGGTCTGATCATCCTTCCTCCTGGTGGGGTGCAGTCACCAGAATCCGCGATCCACATCGCGGAGCGCTACTGGCAGGCGCTCGTACCATTCCGCGCGATGATGCGGGAAACCGACGTGGCCAATGTCCTGCGCCACACCGGCGAGCACCCGGCGCACCGGCGCCAGACTGGCGAATTTCGTACTGTCGCGACGTCCCCACCTTCCGGCAGCGTACTGGAAGCCGTGGGGCTCATTAAGACGTATCGGCGCCGCAAGGTAGTGAACGATGTGGCCCTGCGTTTGCAACAGGGCGAGATCGTCGGACTCCTCGGACCCAACGGAGCGGGGAAAACGACGACCTTCTACATGATCGTCGGTCTGATTCAACCGCAGGAGGGTCGGATCCTCATCGACCATGAGGACATCACCGAGATGCCCATGTACAAACGGGCGAGGCTCGGTATAGGCTACCTGTCTCAGGAGCCGTCGATCTTCCGGAAACTCACGGTCGAGGACAACATCCTCGCGATTCTCGAGACCATGAAGCTCTCCGCCGAGGAGCGGCAACGGCGGCTCGAATCCCTGCTGGATGAGCTCAGTATCAAACATCTCAGACAGAACAAAGCGTACTCTCTTTCCGGCGGCGAGCGCCGACGCCTGGAGATCACCAGGGCGCTCGTGACGGAACCGAAGTTCATGATGCTCGATGAACCCTTCGCTGGCGTCGACCCGATCGCTGTGCACGATATCCAGTCGATCGTGGCCAACCTGCGCCACCGCGGCATCGGGGTGCTCATCAGCGATCACAACGTGGAGCAGACACTGGATATCGTCGATCGAGCCTACATCATGTTCGACGGGCAGGTGAAGGTCTCGGGTACCGTGCGCGAGCTCGTATTCGATGACACGGTGGCCAAGATATACCTCGGCCCCACTCTCGCCGCCCGGCTTCGCGCGCGCTTCGCGCACTCCGGACGCGATGGCGCGATCACCGCGCATCTACCCGAGCCAGCCGGGGCGGAGCAGATATGAGAACCGGCATCTCGCAGAGCACCCAGCTCAAGCAGGAGATCAAGATCAACCCTCGCCTGTACCAGGCGATGGATCTGCTCTACATGCCGCTCCTCGACCTCCAGCAGCATCTCAAACAGGAGCTGCTGAACAACCCGTTCCTGGAGATGGTCGAGCCGGAGGAGGAGGATGAGGAGGAGGCGACGAGCGAGACCGACGTCGCGACCGATGCGGAAGAGAAGCAGCCGAACGACGAGATAGACTGGGAGGAGATCCTCCTCAATGGATTCGATGCCGGCGGGCGCCCGGAGGAGCACGAGGAGAAGGAGTACTTCGAGCCGGTAACGGTAGATACACGGGATCTGAGCGACTACCTGCTCGACCAGGTGTCACTCCTCGATCTCACGCCCAGACAGGTAGTGCTGGCCGATGAGGTCATAGGCAACATCGG
>DATCXG010000233.1:0-9507 GCA_036565945.1 Gemmatimonadaceae bacterium | reverse complement strand
TACGTCGCCCGGTTCGATCGTAGTGGCGACCGCGTGCTCCTGGTGCTCGAGAACTGGAAGTACCGCAGCTCCGCGACCGACGACCCCGACCACGTGCGCTCGGTGGATGAGTCGTTCCCGCCCAGCACGGTGGCGGCGCTGCCCATCGTGGCTGAGACCAACGGGCGGCTTCTCGTGGATGCTACGGACTTCGTCTACCGGGACTGGGTCGACGTGTCCGGCACTCTCGCCAGGAGCAACGAGGGCACGTACGCCGTGGCGCGCGACCGGTCGAGCATCTATCGCCCGTACACCAAGGCGTTTCCCGAGAACACGGAGATCGACGCGTCGCTCACCTACTCGCTCTCGGGCTCCCGGCCGGGTCGCACGGTGAACTTCATTGCGCCCGATGGCCGCGCCTTCACGCTCCGGCAGCACATGTCCTTCCTCGCGCTCCCCAGCGACGGCTACCGTCCGCGCGTCGATGACCCACGTGTGGGCTACTTTGGCATCAGCTTCAGTGATTACGCTCAGCCCATCCAGGGCTCGCTGCGGCAGAGCTGGATCTCGCGCCACCGGCTCGAGCGCACGAACCCGGGCGACCCGAACAGCGCGGTAAAGGACCCCATCGTCTATTACGTCGACCGCGGCATCCCGGAACCGATTCGGAGCGCGGTGAAGGAGGGCGTGAGCTGGTGGAGCGAGGCGTTCGACCGGGCTGGGCTGCACGGCGCGTTCAAGGTCGAGGATCTCCCCGAGGGAGTGGATCCCCTGGATGTGCGCTACAATGTGGTGCAGTGGGAGAATCGCAACGAGCGTGGCTGGTCGATAGGCGGCGCGCTCGGCGATCCGCGCACGGGTGAGATCATCAAGGGCATGGCCCGACTCGACTCGCACCGCGAGCGCACGGACTACAATCTGTACGCGGGCCTCATGGGCGCCGCCGACTCCCCGGCCGATACAGCGTTCGTGCTCGCGCGCGCCAGGCAGAAGGCGGCGCACGAGGTGGGTCACACGCTCGGGCTGGCGCACAATTACATCGCGTCCACCTATGACCGCGGCTCGGTGATGGATTACCCGCCACCGCGCGTGCGGCTCGATGCGAATGGCAACATAGATGTCAGTGACGCCTACGACGCGGGGCCGGGCGACTACGATGTGTGGGCGATCCACTGGGGCTATGGCATCTTCCCCGCGGCGAGCGAGGGCGACTCACTGCGCGCGATCGTGGCCGACGGTCTGAAGAAGGGCTACCTCTATCTCTCCGATGCCGACGCGCGCCCCGAGTACGCCTCCGACCCGCGCGTGAATCTCTGGGATGACGACGCCACGCCCGCTGAGTTCCTGAAGCATGAGATGGATGTCCGCCGCGTTGCACTCTCGCGCTTCGGCGAGCGCAACATCCGGCCAGGCGATCCGCTCTCGCTGCTGCAGGATCGCTTCGTGCCGGTGTATCTGATGCACCGCTTCGCCATCAGCTCGCTCGCTCGTGCCATAGGCGGCATGGAGTACAGCAACGCGCTGAGCGGCGACGGCCAGCAGGCCACGCGTCCGGTGCCGGCCAACACGCAGCGCGCCGCGCTCCACCAACTACTCGGCGCGCTCGAGCCGAAGGAGTTGGCGATCCCCGACACGGTGCTCACTCTCCTCGGGCCCACGCAGATCTCCTTCGGCAGCTCGCCCGATCTGTTCTGGAGCCGCACGCGGCCAGCCTTCGACGAGCTCGGCGCCGCCCGCTCGCTCGCGCAGCTGGTGGTGGACGACATTCTCCAGCGCGAGCGCGCCGGCCGCCTGGTGCAGTTCGCTGCACGTTCGGCCCAGGCGCTCTCGCTCGGTGAGACCATCGACTCGCTAGTGTCGTTCACCTGGAATAGACCGACGCCGGCCGATCGGCATCTGGCGGCGCTCGGGCGCGTCACGCAGCGCTCGGTAGCCGACCGACTGCTCGCACTGGCCGCCGACACAGCGGCCGCGCCCGAGGTGCGCGCGATAGCGGAGCTCGAGATAACTGATCTGCGGAAGATCGCGACGTCGCGAGCCCGACGGCCCGCCTCCGCCGCGGAGCGTGCGCACTGGCTGGCGATCGCCGGCGACTTCACGCGCTGGACGGAGCGTCGCGAGCTACCCACGCCCACGCCGGTGCTCGAAGCGCCACCCATCGCACCGTTCGGCGAACCGTGATGGGTGCCGCGCCACCGCCGCTCTCCTCGCCCGGATGGACGCCGGCCTGGATCCGCAGGCGGGTGCGCAATGTCTACAAGCGGCCCTTCCTGGTGGGAGGGGTCGCTGCTGGCTGCTTCATGGTCACCATGCTGGGACTCGTGCTGGTGCCGCACAGAACTCGCGGCGCGACGCGGGACGCGAGTCGCGAGCCTGTGGAGCGCCCCGACACCGCTGCCATACTGCGCCGCGTGGCCCTGGTGGAAGAGCGCGCCAACCTGGCCCATTCGGAGCTGACGCAGGCGCTGACCACCGCGCGCGCTCTCGCGCGTCAACGCGCAGTGATGCCGGACCTCTCGCTCTCTCTTCGCGACTCGCTGATCGCCGCTAGCGCGGAGCTCGATAGTCTCGTTCGGCGATCCGAGGAGGCTCCGCTCCCGGCATCTTACCGCGCGCTCGGCGCCGCCTCCGTGCTGCGCGGGTCGCCGCGCATCAGGGAGCTCCTCGACACCCTGGCCGGCATCGAAAACACCAGGTCGGGGTTCGGTGCCGCCGGTGGTGTGGACCCGATCTTCGTGGCGCTCACCGCGCGCGCTGGCCAGATCGGTAAGCAGATCCAGGAGGCCGCGCGAGGACGGCAACAGTCGCTGCAACGCCAGATCGATTCGCTCGCCGTGACACCTCTTCACGCGCCCAGCTCCGCGGTCGCCCTAGCACCCGCACCTGACACCGCAGCGCTGGCGCTCGTGAGCGACTCCGCCGTGCGCGAGGTTGCGGCCGTCCGTCGCCGTCTCGCGAGGGCGCGACTGGCCAACCAGGAGATCGACGAGCGAATAACGCGTGCTCGAGTGTCGGACGCCGCCAGCGCTTCGGTTCCCGCCATGCTGCCGGCGGCGCTGATCGTGGGGCTCGCGGTAGGGTTTGGAGTCGCCTTCGCGCTCGAGGTCCGCGATCCACGAGTGGCCGATGCCGCCGAGGCGGAGGCCACGGCGGGCGTGAACGTGCTGGCTACGCTCGGGAGGAACGATCGCCCGCAGGAGCGCCGCCGTCGGGCAGATCGGGAATTGCCGCCTCTCATAGAGCCGGGTTCCGATGGCTATCGGCTGCTCCACGCGCAGCTGGCCGACCGGAGCTTCGATGTGCCGCTCGTGGCGGTGCTGGGCGATTCACCCATGGTGACGTCGGTCGTGGCGGCCAACCTCGCCGCAACCGCTGCCCGCCATGTGCGCACCACGTTGCTGGTCGATGCCGATTTCGACACCAACTCGATGGCCACCGTGACGCGAGTGCCTACCGGACCTGGCCTGGCCGGCGTGCTGGCCGGGCAAGCGGAGTGGTCCGCCGCGATCAGCTCGGTGACGGTGGGACGCGACCGCTCGATGGACGTCCTGCCCGGCGGTTCGTTCGGCCGCTTGCCCGCACCGGACGGCGGGGACGCCGAGCTCGCCCGGGTGCTGGAGCACGTCACGCGTCGCTACGAGTGTGTGGTGGTGAGCGTACCCATCTCGCGGCGCGGCACGCTCCCCATCCCGACAAGCAAAACGATGCCCTCCGTCGTGTGCGTGCGCACCGCGCGCACATCGGTGCCGGGGCTAGCCCAGCTCATGGCCGCTCTGCGCTGGCACGGTGCGACGGTGCGGGGGCTGGTCATCTGGGACAGGGATGACCCCATGGTGAGCGTGGCTGTCGCCCCGGACGGCGACGCCTGAGGGCGAGTCGCCCGGTCGCTTCCCAGCGCCCCGTCCACCTCGTCAGCGGCGCCACCTCGCGCCAGCCGCCCGCCTCGTAGGCTCCGTGTCGCCCGGGCTCTCTCTGTATAGCCCCGGCTCCCTGTGTGACGACCCTCCGTGTTACCGGCAAGTTCTAATGTCGTCTTATGAGCGCCGCATCATTAGATGTCTCTCATGAAATTCTCCTCATATTCGGGGCGCGGTGACGATGCCGCGTCCGCAGGGAGACGACGATGTCACCCAAGCTGGCTCGCCGGGGCAGCACCATTCGCGTTGGAGTGGTCGCAGCAGTTCTCACGGTGCTTCTCGCATGTCAGGACCAATCACTCATAGGCGTATCGGGGCCCGTGCCTCCGCCGAGCGCGGACTTCGGAGCCGAAGCCATCATGGGCACCGTCGACGCTGCCACCGGGGCGGTGTCGTTCGAGCCGATGGGTTCGGCGATGAGTCTCGCCCCCGGGATCAGTGCGGCTATCTATGGCGATCAGGACGTCACGGTCCGTCTGTATTCTTCGCCGCTCGAGATCGATAGCACGAGCCAGCCCGGCACGAAGACGTGGAGTTTTCGCGTGGGCGTGCGGAACTATCTCGACTTCCCCATAGGCAGCAACCAGGGTGGCGGTCAGTCGGACGATACGCTCGGGGTCTACGTCGCCATCGTCGCTCCTCCCACGGTGACGTCCACGTCTGGGACGTGTTCGACTATCGACTGCAGAATGACCCTCACGAACGCCGATGGAGTGGGAAGCTTCACCGGACCCGGCCAGTCGTATTTCTACTGGCCCGAGCGACTGGCCGCGAAGCAGCTGGTTGCGGGTGCCGATACGACGAGCACGCGCAGGTTGTGGAAGTTCACGGGTCCCGCGGTCATCACGGGGTTCAGCTTCGTAGTTATGGTGAAGGCCGCCTGGCCACAGCCGTATGAGAGGAGCTGGAATGTGTTCTACGACGCGGCTGCGGACTCGCTCCCCGATGCTACGGCCGAACCGTTGTGGAAGCGGCTGACAACCACTCTGGGCGCCGGCGCTGGAACGGAGTCATGGTCCACCAAGGGGCTCACGCTGACCGCGGGCACCGACCAGAGTCTCTACATGTATCGCTCCGATTCTCTCGCCCCCGCAGAGGCAGCGTATATCGAAGCACGGCTGATGTTGAACAAGAACGCGCCGCAGACCCAGCCCGAAAATGTGTTCGGGCTGCAGGACGCTGGCCACCTGGCCGCGATCGGCGTGATGAACGACAGCGTGGGCTTCGTGGTGCTCAAGCCCTTCCTCCCGCCACCGCCAGCCAGCCTCGGATACCGCTGGGAGTTCGTTGGCGCGAAGTACGACATGAGGAACAACGACGCGAAGAGGCTGCACACCTATCGGCTGCGGAAGTTCGGCTCGGACAGCGTTACCCTCGAGCTGGATGGCGCGCGGGTGCTCGGCATGTCTGGATCGGCCGTTCCGCTGACCTCCCCGCTCCTCCCTGGCATCACCGCATTCTTCGGCGTGTCTGGTATGAGTGGCCCCGCCAATACCACCTGGTCGCACGTTACCTACAACCTCGGAACGACCCAACCATGATCGAGCGTCTAGCGGAACTGAAGCGAACCTGGAGCGTGCCGCTACTTATTCCTCATGAGTCGCTCGTCGTGCTCTCCCAGAGCTTCCTCGGTGTGACCGCGGGTGGAGTGCAGTTCAATCTCGTGCAGATCCCCTGCAGCATGAGCCAGGGACGCGGGCCGTGCTGGGGCAACAATCCATGAGTTGCTCACGCTGGCGACGCGGCCTGATCGATGGCATCACGGTCGACGGCGAGACTCTTCTCCTGCACACGGGCGAGGGCGCGGAACTGAATGTGCGAGACGGCCGGCTGGTGCGCGGACGTGGATATTCCAGCGCTACGATCGGCGTGCGCCGTGAGCTCTCCCGCCTGGGCGCGGTCCTCCTGCTGCGCGAGCGCGGCCGCTTCCACGTGCATGCCGCCGGGGCCGTTGCGAGCGACGGACGTGCCTGGCTTCTGACGGGCGAGAGCGGGAGCGGCAAGTCGACCCTGACCTACGCGCTGGCCCGCGCGAACTGGCCCGTGCTCGGCGACGATGGGGTGCTCATCGAGAACACGATCAGTGGTGTGCTCGCGCGCGCATGGCGCGAACCGCTGCAGGTGAGCATAGAGCTCTCGGGTGAGTTCCCCGAGCTCCGATCGTACGCCACGTCCGTGGACTGGTCCGACACTCGGCACCGCGCGCCGGTTGCCGCACCCGGCGGCAGCGCGCGGGTAGCGCCCGTGGGTGCGCTGGCGCTGGTACGTCGTTCATCGCGTGACGCGCTCACTCCGGCATCGCCCACGGAAGCGTTGGCCGCGCTCATCCGGCAATCTCCCACCGTGCTGATGGACGATGCACACGCGGCCCGGCAGCTCGCCGCGCTGACCGCGCTCGTGGCCTCGGTGCCCGTCTTCCACCTCGAGCACACACCCAGGCAGCTCCACCTCATATCCAGGACGCTCACGGAGTCAGTATGCTAGCCAGATATCGTCTTGCGCCCGACGCCCTGTTCGCGACGCTCAGTGATGGCGCGGTGGTTCTCGACATCCAGAGCAAGAGGTACTACTCACTCAACGATACCGGCGCCCGCGTCTGGGCCTTCATCCGCGAAGGCCTGAGTGCGGCCGAGATGGTCGCCGCCATTGTGAATGAGTACGAGGTGGAGGAGTCGGATGCCCGGGCCGCCATCGAGGCGCTGCTCCAATCCCTGGCCGCCCAGCAGTTGATCGAGCCAGCCACACCATGACGCGCACCACGCATGCCATTCGGATCTCGCGCTGCGCCACGCTCTGCGCGATGGCGCTCGCCATGGCCGCGTGCAGTGGTGCCACGAGCCCGGATGGACAGGCCGGGCCCATGGAGCCAGAGAAGCCAGCGCAGCTCGACGTGCCGTCGTTCGTGTTCGCTGCCGATGTGGAGGGGCGCTCGCAACTCTTCCGATTCAGCGGCGATTCCATCACACGCCTCACAGCGGACGAAGCCAATGACGCCGAACCGCGGAGCGCGGCGGGGCGCATCGTGTTCACGTCCGATCGGGATGGCAACGACGAGATCTATTTTGCCGGCCTGGACTACGCTGTCCAACGCCGGGTCACCAGTGACATTGCCGCCGATCGGGAGCCGGCGTTGAATCCGGGGGGCGACGTCATTGCTTTCGTGCGCAACCGCGTGGGTACGCCGCGTATCTGGACTGTCGCTGCTCCAGCTCTGGACCCCGCCCCCACCACGGTCTACGGAACTGCCGTGCCACTCGAGACTGGTGCGGATGAACACGTGCCCGAGCACTCGCCGGTGTGGAGTCCGGACGGCAGCCGCATCGCCTTCACCTCCACGCGCACGGGGATCTCTCAGGTATTCGTGGTGGAGGCGACGGGCGGGAGCGCGGTGCAGGTAACCCACGAAGCGGGTGGTGCCTTCGACCCGGGGTGGAGCGACGACGGAAGGTCGATCATCTACGTTGCCGCTACTGGCACGCCGAGCCTGCGTAGCGCTCCGCTCGCCGGCGGAGAAGCGACCGATGTGGCTTCCGACTCACTCGGCATCGGGCAGCCCTCCTGTGCGCTCGACCTCTGTGTGGCGATCACCGATCCGCTCGGCGACACCGGGAACGTCGTGGTGCTCTCGGTCAGCGGTCACGCCTCGCGCATCGTGCTCGCGCGGACCAGCCGTGAGCGACAGCCGGCGATCGTGGTTCCGTAGGAGTTCCACGCGTGCCGCTATCGCGGTTGAGGGAACCCACAGGCCCCGGATATGGTTGAAGAAACTGTGGAGCTTCACGCATCACGGATGACGCCATGCGGCGCGTACGCTCACGCTACGTGGTCATCCGTCAAGCGTGAAGCTCGTTAATCAGCTTCGGCCAATGCGCTCGACCCTTCCAGGCAAAGACCACGGAGAGAGGCTGGCGAAAGGGTTGGCCAGGTTCGGCGAAGTTCCATAAAGGGCCCAAGGGGTGAGTGCATGGATCGAGCAATACAGCGGCGTCGGGCGGAGATCTTTCGCGATCTCCATCATGCAGAGCACATCCTACTGCTCCCCAACGCGTGGGATGTCGCCACCGCACGAGTCTTCGAGGCGGCGGGCTTTCCGGCGGTCGCTACCACGAGTGCCGGGATAGCGAATGCCCTCGGATATCCGGACGGCGAGCGGATCAGCCGAGAGGAGATGACCGCCGTGGTGGAGCGGATCGCGCAGCACCTCTCGGTGCCGGTGACCGCCGACATGGAGGCCGGTTACTCCGACACGCTGGAAGGGCTCGAGGAGACGGCGCGCCTCGTGGTGGCGACCGGCGCGGTGGGACTCAACCTCGAGGATGCCACGGGGGTGAAGGAGTCGCCGCTCTACGACATGGCGGTCGCGATCGATCGCGTGCGTGCGGTGCGCAAAGGCTCGGTGGCCGCTGGGGTGCCACTCGTGATCAACGCACGAACGGACGTATTCCTCGCCCAGGTCGGGGAGCCGGGGGGGCGCCTGGAGCACGCGGTCCGGCGGGCCAACGCATACAAGGAAGCAGGGGCGGACTGCCTCTTCGTCCCGGGGGTGCGCGACGCTGGGACCATCGCGCAGTTGGTGCGCGAGATCGACGGGCCGATCAACGTCCTCGCCGGTCCGGGTGGGCCGTCGGTAGGAGAGCTCGAGCAGCTCGGTGTGAAGCGGGTGAGCGTGGGGCCGTGGCCGGCGCTCGCTGCGCTCGGACTCGTGCAGCGCATCGCGCGCGAGCTGAAGGAGCGTGGAACGTACGACGCATTCGCGACTGGCGCGCTGTCTTACTCCGAGGCGAACGACCTGGTATCGTAGGAGGCGCTCCGAGATGAGCGACCTGGTACGGTGGGCGATGCCATGAGGCGAGCGGCTGGTGCCATGAGCGGCGCTCTGATGCGAGCGACTTGTGCCGGTGAGCGGCGCTGGGTTCAACCTCCCAGCTTTGCGTAGAGGTACTGGTCGAGCAACTCGCCGTCCTTGACGGCACTCCCGCGCAGGTGGCCCTCGCGGATGTAGCCCGCCTTTTCCAGCACTCGCACCGAGGCCGCGTTGCGGGTGAAGGGCAACGCGAACACGCGTAGCAGCCCGCGCTCTGCGAATGCGTATGCCGTCACCAGCCGCACCGCGGCCGTGGTCACGCCGCGGCCCCACATGCTCTCGCCGAGCCAGTAGCCGAGCTCCGCGCCGTAACGCTCGACATCCTCGCCCGGGTGCAGGCTGATACCGCCCACCGCCTCACCACCGACGTCGATGGCGAAGCTGAGGGGCACAGGCTCGCGCAGCGTGTACGCGATATAGGCAGCACCGTCCTCGACGCTGAAGGGGTGCGGGAAGCGATCGCGCAGGTTCAGCCAGATCCTGCGGTTGTTGCCGTGGCGCGCGAGTGACTCGGCGTCTTCGGGCCGGTAGGGCCGCACGATACACTCGGCAGAGCGCAACTCCATGAGCCACCTCCTTGTACCATCTCATGGACGTTGGGACGGTGTCGGCGTGTTGTAAATATCTGCTGGCACGGCGAGACAGCGTCCGAGCGAGCTCCCCGACCTGTGTATCCCGGATATCGTGTGGTGCGGTAGGCGGTAGGCGGTAGGCGGTAGGCGGTAGGCGGTAGGCGGTAGGCGGTAG
>DATCXG010000229.1:0-4643 GCA_036565945.1 Gemmatimonadaceae bacterium | reverse complement strand
CTACCGCGCTGTTCGTGCCTGGACTCACAGCATCTGCGAGCCGCTCGCGACTGAGGATTACGTAGTCAGCTCCATGTCCGACGTGAGCCCGACCAAGTGGCACCTCGCGCACACCAGTTGGTTCTTCGAGACCTTCGTGCTGGGCCCGCACCTTCCTGGCTATCACCAGCTCGATCCACGATACGCATATCTGTTCAACTCGTATTACGTGCAGGCTGGGGAGCGCCACTGTCGCGCACAACGCGGTCTGGTCACCCGTCCGACGGTCGAGGAGGTATTCGAGTATCGTGCGCATGTAGACGCGCACATGCTGGCGCTCATCGGCGATATCGAGGCCGAGCCCAGTGCACGACGCGGTGGCATGAGCGCGCCTGAGCTGCGCGATCTCATCGTCCTGGGGCTCAATCATGAGCAACAGCACCAGGAGCTAATGCTGACCGACATCAAGCATGTATTCTGGATGAACCCGCTGCGGCCCACGTATGCACCGCGCAACGGGCAGGAGCTCGTGGAATCCGCGGTGGGGCGGACCGGGTGGGCGACCGTGCCGGAGGGTATTCACAATATTGGGTACCAGGGCGGCGGGTTTGCCTACGACAACGAGGGGCCGTCACATCGCGTCTTCCTGGAGGCGAGTAGGCTTGCCACGCAGCTGGTGACGAACGCCGAATACCGAGCGTTCATGGAAGACGGTGGCTACCGGCGGCCGGAGCTCTGGCTATCTGCGGGGTGGGACGCCGTTCGGTCTGAAGGCTGGGAGGCGCCGTTCTACTGGGAGCGCGACGACGGCAACTGGACTGTGTTCACTCTCCACGGAACCGAGCCGGTGAGGGATGCCGAACCGGTGTGCCACGTGAGCTTCTTCGAGGCCGATGCGTACGCACGTTGGGCGGGCGCGCGGCTTCCCACCGAGTTCGAGTGGGAGGTGGCGGCGGCCAACGCACCCATCGACGGAACCTTCGCCGAGTCGCGTCGCTTCCATCCAGCTCCGGTGGCCGCCGGTGGAGACGGCCTGCGGCAGTTGTACGGCGACGTGTGGCAGTGGACGGGAAGTCCGTACACCCCGTACCCGCGTTATCGGCCGGCCGCTGGTGCGATAGGCGAGTACAACGGCAAGTGGATGTGCGACCAGTGGGTACTGCGAGGTGCGTCGGTAGCCACGCCGCGCACGCACCCGCGACCTACCTACCGCAATTTCTTCCATGCCCCCACGCGGTGGCAGTTCACTGGCATGCGCCTGGCGGAGGACGCGTGACTAGCGCGGTGAGCGGCAAGAAGGCGCCTCATCGCGCGCCATCTCTGCGCGATGAGGTGCTCGCGGGGCTACGGGGCACGCCGAAGACTCTCCCTGCCAAGCTCTTTTACGACGAGCGTGGGGCAGAGTTATTCGACGCGATCACGCATCTCGATGAGTACTACCTCACGCGTACGGAGTTGGCGATCCTGGTCGCGAATGCCGACGCGATCGCTTCCGCCATCGGCGCGGGATCCGTGCTCCTGGAGTACGGTAGTGGGGAGGCCGAGAAGATCCGGCTGCTGCTCGACCACATGCGCGGCGAGAACGCTCCGGCTGCGTACGTGCCCATCGATGTGTCGGCTGTGCAACTCGAGCGTATCGCGGAAGAGCTCCGGGCGGCATATCCCGAAACTCCCGTCGTCCCGGTCGCGGCCGACTACACGGCGCCGTTCGACCTGCCGGCTCTCCCGCCAGCTGCCCGCGATGCTCGGCGCGTAGCGTTCTTCCCGGGCTCGACGATCGGCAACCTGCACCCCCCGCAGGCCGTCGAGTTTCTTCGGATGGTTGCGCGCACGTGCGGGCGCGGCGGTGCCATCATTCTGGGCGCTGATCTCCGCAAGGATCCCGATGTTCTCCACGCGGCGTACAATGACCGCGTGGGTGTCACGGCGGCGTTCAACCGCAACATCCTCGTGCATCTGAACAGGGAGTTGGGTGCTGCCTTCGATCCGGAGCGCTTCCGGCACTACGCGTTCTACAATCCGGTTGCTGGACGTGTGGAGATGCACCTGGTAAGTCTGGACGACCAATTCGTGGATGTGGCCGGCGATTGCATTCGCTTCGAGCGGGGCGAGAGCATCTGGACCGAGTCATCGTACAAGTACACGCCGCGTGTGCTCGATGGCCTCGCGCAGCAGGCGGGCCTGCACGTCGCTCACTCGTGGACGGACGAGCACGACGCATTCGCCGTACTCCACCTCGTGGTGAACCAGGTATCGCGCGACTGATCCCGCGAGAGTCACCCTACTCGCTACTCGGCTGATTCCGGACGCTCGACCTGGACGAGCGAGCGTTGGGGTACTCGACTGACTTTCATCCGGGGCGACGCGCGGCCCTACGATATCCAGGTTCCGAGACAGAGCCCGAAGGCACCGAGCGCGAGCGCCAGCATTGAGAGGAGGGCGATCACGCCAGCAGATACACGAGCCGCGGTCATCAGCGACTCGGGTATCGTGTATCCAACGACGACAGGGCCGTGCCTCGCGCGGTCAAGCACACCCCAGCTACCTGCGCCGATCAACAGGCTTGAAGCAGCGATGGCAGCCCAGTGCCAGCGCCCGACGATGGCGAGCATTACGATGCCGAGCAGTCCGAGCGCGGTGCAGAGCGCCACCTGACCGTCGGATGCCCTGCGCACGAACGCGCGCAGGACGTCGAGCAGGTTGGGCGAGGCCCGCGATTCCGGCGGCGCCGGGCCTCCAGTGCCATCTGGCGAATCGGGAGGCCGGTCCCCGCCGTCACTCACGTAGTGATCTCGCACTTCCCGTCGGCGTTCTGCACGGTGGGATAGGCTATTCCGAGCTGCTCCAGATACGTGGAGTAGTGCGAAGGATCGAAGTAGTACTTCTTCATCTCTGCGCGATAGCGCGCCAGGATGTCGGCGTTAAGAAAGGTGGCCGGCTGCTCATCTGGGCGCATGAGGGGCTCGTACTTCATGTCCCTGGTCTGAGACTTGAAGTATGACCACGCGCTATCGACGAGTGCTGGCCTGCCGAGAATGTCGAGCATCACGAGTGCCATCGCCTTGGCGCCCGCGGTGGCTCCCTTGTGGGCGATGGGCGTTGCCGAGGCGATGGCGCTCGACCAGTGATGGCCAGGCAGGTTGGGAATGTTCGATGGATATCGGAGCGTTATCGTGGGCACGTTCCACGAGATGTCGCCGATGTCATCGGAGCCGCCCCCCATGTTCGGTTGGGTGCTGGGGGCCGCGCTACTATCCAGCTTGGTGGCGAGCCCTGATTCCTTCGCGCCCATCTCTTTCTGCACGGCCTTTGCCAGCGTCTGATCCGCATCACTCCAGACTGGCAGCCCGACCATCCGGATGTCCTTCATCATCGCTTCCGCGATCGGCCGATTGAAGTGGCGCGGCCACGCTGAGCCGAGTACGCGTTCGCCCACGAGCTTCGTCCCGGTCATCATGGCGGCGCCGCGCGCGACCGAGTCGCCCACTGCCCATAGCTCCTTGATCTTGGGATAGGTGAGCTCGCGGAAGTAGTACCACACGCTGGCGGTGGTGGGCACCACGTTGGGCTGGTCTCCGCCGTCGGGGATCACGTAGTGTGAGCGCTGCTGCAAGCGCAGATGCTCACGCCGGTAGTTCCAACCCACGTTCATGAGCTCCACCGCGTCGAGCGCGCTGCGCCCGCGCCAGGGTGCTCCGGCCGAGTGAGCCGCCGAGCCCTCGAACGAGTAGAGCACCGAGACAAGACCGGATCCACCACCATCTCCCCACGAGGTACCGAGGTTGCTACCCACGTGCGAGAAGAGCGCCACGTCAACATCGCGGAACACGCCGGCCCGCACGAGATACGCCTTCGAGCCAAGCTGCTCTTCCGCAACTCCAGGCCAGACTTTTATGGTGCCGGGCAGCTTCTCGCGCTCCATGATCTTCTTAACGGCGAGTGCTGCCGTGATGTTCACCGGTTGCCCGGTGTTGTGGCCCTCTCCGTGGCCTGGGGCCCCGGGCACTATCGGGGCGTGGCATGCCACGCCGGGCTTCTGCGATGCCTGAGGGATCCCATCGATGTCCGAGCCGAGCGCGATCACGGGCTTGCCACTTCCCCATGTGGCCACCCACGCGGTGGGAATGCCGGCCACACCTTCCTCCACGGTGAACCCGTTGTCGCGCAGCAGGCCAACCAGGTAGCGCGACGTCTCGGTCTCCTGGAAGCCGAGCTCACCGAAGCTGAAGATCTGGTCGACCATCTTCTGGGTGAACCCGGAGCGAGCCTCCACGTCGGCGATGACTTCGCGACCGAGGGAACGAAGTTTCGTGGGCGCGATCGGCTTGCTCTTCACTCCATCCTGGGCTGCAAGGGATGCAGGGAAGGGGCTGTGGATCGGTGCGGCGAAGCTAGTGGGGAGGGGGAGGGCACAGATGGCGGCGACCACGATGGTGCGGCGCGCGATGCTGCTGGCTTGCGAAGGATGCATGGGCGGGCCTCCGGCGAGGAGTGGAGTGGAGGGTTGGGCGGAGAGGAGCCTGAGGCTGGAGCGGGCGAGGGAAAGAGGAAGGGGGCGGAAGATTGAGGAGGCATGGGGCGAAGCGCGCCGTAGGCACCGTGCGCTTCGCCCCATGCCTTCTCAATCTTCCGCCCCCTTCCTCTTTCCCTCGCCCGCTCCAGCC
>DATCXG010000188.1:0-3565 GCA_036565945.1 Gemmatimonadaceae bacterium | reverse complement strand
CTCGTGCATTTCGTGTTCGAGATCCCCTTCGCCCCGCTCGCCCCGCCACTTCTGATCCTGGCGGGACTGATGACGCTACTCACTCTCTCCATCGGCCTCTGGAGCAGCCGCGACGTCTTCGCCGCGACCCCCATGGCCGCGCTCCGTTAGCCACCCCCGTCCAATCGTCGCGCCACCTGCTCGCGTCGTGCGCCATTTTGGAGTCGATGTCAGTCTGAGCTCCGTGGGAACTGCGGACGCGGAGCTCGCGGAGGGGTAAAGAGAGGACGCGGAGGGATCATCTACTCTCCGGCCTCCGCTCTCCGTTCCTGGATCTCTGCGAGGGAGAGCCATGTGTGATTGGGGGAACTGCCCCCACTGTTCGGAATCTTGCCCGCCCGGGCAGGACTCCGAGAGTGGGAGCAGTTCCCCCAAATCACATTGAGCTATCCTTGCCTGGATCTCCGACGAGGATCGAGATACCAGTATCCGAGAGTGATTCTCCGCGTCCTCTCAGTTCCCTCCGCGACCTCCGCGTCCGCAGTTCCAGAGAAGCCCTACGCCGAGATGGCGCCGGAGATCTACTCGAGCCGAACGATGTACAGTCGCGCGCCTGTGTACGTGACCGCGCCACCGTTGGTGTCGAGCTCTCCGATGAGCGTGCGGCCGGTGGCGGATGTGCTCAGCAGGTAATACGAGCCGCCAGCGGAGGGGGCGGTGCCGGACGCGGACTGGCCGGAGGAGATCTGCGTAGGCACCAGAGGGTAGACACCCTGGTTCACCGCCGCTTCCACGTTCCGGATGTTCCAGCTCTCGTACGTGTAACGGCTGGCCACGCCCGGGATGCCACCATTGTCGACGAAGTTGGCCACCATCCAGCCAGCCATCAGCGAATCGAAGGGGACACCGGCGCGCGCGGTGAGGTTCGCGACGCCCGTCTGGGGGCCCGCGACGAGCGCACGGGTGAACGATGCGAGGGTGCTGCTCGCGTAATGGTCCGCGCTCCAGCGCAGCAGCGCCCACGATGCGCCTCGGACGGCCAGCGACGTGTCGGCGTGCGTGCTGGTGGCGCCGAGCTTCGCCGGGTCACGCAGCCAGTTGCGGAAGCGCACGAGGTTCTGCCCGAAGAACGCGTTGAAGTCCTTCAGGTCGTTCGCCTGATCGGCAACGTCGCCGATGCTCAGCTCCTGGTTATCAGCGAACCCGTGCTCGGCGCGTCCCACGATCTCCTCGGCAAGGTGCGAGAGCCCCTCGTTCAGCCAGGTGTCCTCGTCCGGCGCGTCGACCCTGATCCGCACGCCGAGGTTGATCATGTGCTGGAATTCGTGTGCTATCGTGCCGCGCGTGTTCTCGCGCACGTCAGCCGCGGTCCGCTCATCGCTGAACTTCGCGTCCGGATCGGGTACGATCAGGTAGAACATCTCCGCCAGATTGCTCTGGGCGCACTGGCTGGTCGGGAAGAGATCACCGCCGAAGAAGAATCCCTGCGTCACCGACTGCGAGCCGCGCTTGGTGGCCGCGTTGACGACCGGGGTGTAGAGCAGAACGACGTGCTGGTTGCCATCGATGTCCGACGGGTTCCCGAAGTGCGCGATATCGGTGGGATAGATGATGTTGTCGAACTCGTTGGCGATCGCCGAGAAGTCCGACGCGGAGAAGCCACCCGATGGCGCAGTGACGTCCTGCGCCAGGATGCCGTGTTCTCCCACCGCTTTCACCACCGCCTTGACGTTCGTGAAGTCGGTGCAGGCGTTCGACGCGTTGGGATCGGGAACCTTGTAGCTGAGCGTATCGCCCAGGGCGGGGACGGATGCCTCGCTCACTCCACCCAGTGTCCCGGTGGAACGGAGGAGCGTCGACGCGCCCCGCAGGCTCGACTGGTCACCGAGCCGGAGGACGCGCCGTTCCATGGCACGGAGCCGGGCCTCCGCTCCCACGCTTGCCCTGGCTTCCACCAGAAGAGTCGATGGCTCCACAGTCGCGCCGCTCGTTTTCTGCATCGCGATGTCCGCGAGCACATCGGACCCGGCGGCGGAGTCCGCGACGACGAAGCTCGGTATGCTGTCCGGCGCGGTATTCGCATTCGCCGCGACAACGAGGAAAGTGCCCGCACCGCCATCGCTCGTCTGCAGTTCCGTGCAGCCGATCGCGGATGGACCACTGACCACCGACACGCCACCCACCGGAAGTGACACGATGGTGGGAGCGGCGGAGGCGCCGCAGGGATTCAGCCCTCCGCCGTTCGGGGGACCGGTGGGCTCCTTCCCGGCGCAGGCGCAGAGGGCCACGACCGCGGCCAGCGAGGACGTCCGAATGAGATTCATAGGGCGGGCGCGCAGGATGCAGGGAGTGTGCTAGGGCCTTCACCGAAAGGCCGCCAGAAGCTCGTGCATGGCGAACCCACGCTCCGGCTCGGCGGCCTTGGTGCGAGACTTAAGTTTAGTGGATGAACCGGAAAGCCGTCAGCCATCTCCGCCGCGCCGACCCCGTCATGGCGAGAGTCATCGAGCGCGTGGGCCCATGCCGCTTTCGTGTGAACGATGGCGGCTCGCACTTCGATGCGGTAGTCAGGTCCATCGTGTACCAGCAGCTCTCCGGGAGCGCGGCCGCCACGATCCATTCACGTCTGCTCGCGCTGCACGGCGGCGCCACACCGGAGCCGGCGCGGCTCCTCGTGATGCCGGATGAGCTGTTGCGAGGAGTCGGGCTCTCCCGGCAGAAGGTCTCATATCTCAGAGATCTGGCCGCGCGCGTGGAGTGCGGGGACGTCCCATTGAGCTCGATACAGGAGTTGGATGACGATGCGGTGATCGAGGCGCTCACACGGGTCAAGGGCGTGGGCCGTTGGACCGCGCAGATGTTCCTGATGTTCCGGCTGGGGCGCCCCGACGTTCTCCCGGAGCTCGATCTCGGCGTTCGCAAGGCGATCCAGCTCGCCTATCGCACACGCGCTCTCCCTTCCACTGAACGGGTGCACAAGATAGGGAAGCGGTGGGCGCCGTACCGCACCATAGCGAGCTGGTATCTCTGGGCCAGCCTGGATATGAAGGAGACGAAGCCCGTGCCGCGGCAGTCGAAGCCCATGCCTGGCGCGGCTCGCACAAAGTGAGCTCCGGCGATGAACGGCGAGCCGGCATTGTACGCGCGCCAGCGGATGGATCGTACCGCTGCTTTGCCGCCTGCGCACTGGGGTTGGAGGAGCTGGTAGCGGCCGAGCTGCACTCGTTGAGCATCCAGCCAGATGTCACCGATGCGGAGCCTGGGGGGGTGGCTTTCGATGCCACACCTGAGATGCTCTACCGCGCCAACCTGCACCTCCGGACCGCGAGCCGGGTGCTCGTGCGACTTGGCGATTTCCGAGTGCGCGCACTGGGCGAGCTGGAGCGGCGGGCGAAGGAGCTGGAGTGGGAGCGCTTCATCGGCGCTGGGCGCTCGGTGCGGCTCAGAGTGACGTGCCGGAAGTCGCGACTCTACCACAGCGGCGCCGTGGCGGAGCGGGTGTCGAACGCGATAACCAGGCGGAGCGCGGGAGTCACCGACGAGAACGTCGTGGCTAGCGCCTCGGGGGATCGCACGAGGCGCAGCG
>DATCXG010000159.1:0-2695 GCA_036565945.1 Gemmatimonadaceae bacterium | reverse complement strand
CATACCTAGCCCGCTGCGCCACCCGCCTCTCCCCGATCGACGCAGTACGGCACGAGTGAGGAGGGGGAGAGGAGACAGCAGGAAACAGGGAACAGGAGACAGGAGACAGGAAACAGGAAACAGTGACGAGCTCGGCACCACGAGCTCCGATTTGCCAATACGCCCTTTCCGATGCAGGATAGAATCGTTGGCGATCGAGCGAACGTCGGCCGACTCCAACGTGTTCATCTCGCCACTCAGCGCCTCGATGGCCCTCGGTATGACTGCCACCTCCCCTCCTCCGCGCCGATCGCCCGTTCCGCGCGGGGCGGCACGCTCCCCGGCCGTCGCCCTCGACCTGACTGTCAGATGATGTCCGTAGCTTGCTCTTCGCCCACCAGCCGAGAGGTAATGCCAATGTCGTATCACGCCGCAACGCCTGATTCGTCGCACTTCTCACGCGTCCACGTCCGCGGTCTTACGGCGCTCGCTGCCGCGTCACTCTTCGCGCTCTCTGCCTGCAGCGAGGCACCCACTGCCCCTCGGGATAACCAGCCGCGCGTCGCTCGCGAGATATCCAGCGGGATGACCGGTGTGAGTCCGCGGCAGTTCTTCTTTCTCCTGCGCGATCTCGGGCCCGAGGCGTTTCAGGGGAGCTTCGATGCTTCGCTCTCACCCGAGGTCACCGTTTGCCTCTGGGTAGACGATGCCTGCCAGTCCACCGCCGTAGGACCTGTAACGCTCGGGGCCAAGGGCGCTGCGTCGCTGACGGTGAGCTCGAAGCGCGAGCGCTACATCTTCCAGTGGGAGACGAAGAACACGTCGCTGGAACCGGACGCGGTCTACCGCCTCATCGTGCGTGTGGGTGGACTCCAGCTCGGCTATCTCGACATCGCTACGGGACGCAAGCAGCGTGACCTGCGCGTGATAGACAGGCGCGAGTTCCTGCCGCTGCGCCTTGGCGCCACGGCGAAGGTGGCATTCCGCATCGAAGATGGGCCGGCCATACCGGAAGGGATGCCTGGTCGATACGAGAGCGACCCCGAGAGCTGTGTAGACGGCTGCCTCGTCCATGCCACCCCATGGGATTACTTCTCCCTCGTGTGGGGCGGCGTGGAGCTCGGCGATCTGGGCTCGTACGGCGAGGCGGTAGTGGGCTTCGAGGGCACTTATGACGATCCGAACCCGGTGATCCCTCCGGTTCCTGCGCCGGGATCGGTGAGTATCGCGCCCACGGGCGCCTGGTCGTGGCGCTATGACGACGAAGGGAACGTGGAGATCTGGGTTGATGGCATGGAATGGGGACACTGGGTTGGTACAGCTACAAGTGCCGGCCTGTCGCCGCTTCATCCCCCCATGTTGGTGTTCCTCAGCGGCCTCACGAGAATCAGCGACTGACAAGACGGAAGGCGACGCCGGCATCGCGTAACCTTACTGGCTCCCCTGACATCGAAAGGGAACGGGTCCGGCTGACAGGGAGATCGTGTTGATCACTGGGTATCCTCTCTGCCTTTTCGCTGAGTTTTGTGTCAAATCCTGTGTCAAACGATGGCCCAGCCACCCCATTGGGGTGGCTGGGCCACGACAACAGCCGAGCGAATAAACCCGGGCTCGAGGCAGTATCCGTACTCGAACTACCCGCGCACCAACTTCTTGTACGCGATGCGATGCGGCTGGTCCGCCTCCGCCCCCTTCCTCCGTTTCAGGTCCTCGATGTACCCCTGGTAGTTCCCCTCATACCATACCACCTCGCTCTCCCCCTCGAACGCCAGCATGTGCGTCGCGATGCGATCGAGGAACCAGCGATCGTGCGAGATCACCACCGCGCACCCGGCGAAATCGAGCAACGCTACCTCCAACGCGCGTAGCGTATCGACGTCGAGATCGTTCGTCGGCTCGTCGAGGAGCAGGAGGTTCCCGCCGCTCTTCAAGAGCTTCGCCAGATGCAGCCGGTTCCGCTCTCCACCCGAGAGATCCCCCACTCGCTTCTGCTGATCCGCCCCGCGGAAGTTGAAGCTCGCGAGATACGCGCGTGAGTTCATCTCGCGCTTCCCCACGTCTATCGTGTCGCGCCCCTCGCTCACTTCCTGGTACACGGTGTTGTCCGCACCGAGCTCGCGACTCTGATCCACGTACGCGATGCTCACGGTGCTACCGATGGTGAGCGTACCATCATCGGGCTCCTCTCTACCGGCCACCATCCTGAACAGAGTCGTCTTCCCCGCGCCATTGGGTCCGATGACGCCCACGATTCCGCCGCGCGGCAGGCTGAAGGTCAGGTTCTCGAATAGCAGCTTGTCCCCGTACGCCTTCTTCAAGCCGTCCGCGATCACTACGTCGTTCCCGAGCCGCGGCGGCGGCGGGATGACGATCTCGTTCTGCATCACGCGCTCGCCGGTGTCCTGCGCGACGAGCTCCTCGTACGCGGTCACGCGCGCCTTGCTCTTCGCCTGCCGAGCACGCGGCGCCATGCGCACCCACTCGAGCTCTCTCGCCAGCGTGCGCTGCCGCGCGGACTCCTGCTTCTCCTCCTGCGCGAGCCGGTTCTTCTTCTGCTCGAGCCAGCTGCTGTAGTTCCCCTCCCACGGGATCCCGCGACCGCGATCGAGCTCGAGGATCCACTTGGCCACGTTGTCGAGGAAGTATCTATCGTGCGTGATGGCCACCACGGTCCCCGGGAACTCCGCGAGATGCCGCTCGAGCCACGCCACGCTCT